>JAPOVR010000061.1 GCA_026708005.1 Actinomycetes bacterium | reverse complement strand
CCAATACCGAGAATGCGACAGCCCCAACGCCTAGACACACCCCGGGGAGCGGAGGTAGAGTCAGCGGTTGTCGAGGCCGAATCCGCTCCCGTACTGCTGCGCGAGGGCGGTTCAGGTAAACGGGCGAGGAAGGCTGGCCCTGCTAAGTGGGGTTGCGGCTGACTTTGTGCTCTGTCCCCTCGGCTGCGGTGAGGAAACTTTCGGCCACGCACGCTGGCCAATTACGTTCGACGTGCACAGCCACGCCAGCGCCAACCGCAGCGACCGCCGCCCGCCGTCCGAGCAACGCACGGTCGGCGTACGGTCACAAAGCACCCGCGGCGAAACAGCGTTCCTGCAAAGAGGGGTTCAGGGGAGAGGGGAACAATGGCTCAGGGTCCCGCCAGCGTCTACATCAAGGACGCGAAGTTCATGCTCACAGTCGACCCGCAACGCCGCCTGCTCGACGGGACGAGCCTCGCTGTCTCAGGCGATCGAATCGCCGCGATCGGTCCGAACGTCGAGCTCGAGCGCGAGTGGGTCGGACCAGAGACGAAGATCATCGACGGCCGTGAGCGCTTCGTCACGCCGGGGTTCATCAACGCCCACATCCATCTCGAGTCCTGCTACGACAAGGGCCTGCTCGACGACGTACCCGTGGTGCCGTGGTGCGAGCGCTACCTCTCCTACACCTACGGGACGCTGACCGACGGGAGCTACTACTACGCGGCGCTCGTATCGCTGCTCGTCTGCCTGAAGACCGGCACGACGACGGTGTCAGACTACGGGACGATCCAGACGATGGAGGGCTCGCCGGTCAGGGCGCTGACTGACATCGGGATGCGGGGCGTCTTGGCCCGCGATCTCATGGATGTCCACACGGCGACGAAGTCGGACTCATCTACAACGGCACCGGCCGCTCATGCCACACCGTGCTCTGCAACGGAAAGGTCATCATGGAGGGGCAGGAGATCCTCGGGGTCGACGAGGCACAGGCGCTGGCCAAGGCGCAGGAGTTCGCCGAGCAGTACATCCCAACCGCCTCCTGGCTGAAGGAGCCCGAGGTCTGGGCGCTCAAGTGGGTGCGCGAGTAGTCTCGAGCGTGACGTTCCTGCCGACGGGGTGGAGCTGCTCCGGGCCGTAGCCAACCTCGTGGGCCGCCGGGCCCGCGCGGCGCAGCTCGCGCGTTCCGTCCTCATCCACCTCGTAGGTAGATGAACGCTCGAGGAGGGCGACGCCGTAGACCTCCCGCGCCAGCGTCGGGTCGATGTATCCATCGCTGACGTCTCTGGCGACGGCCTCGGGGGCTCGCTCGAAGGGAGCGCCGAAGCCGCCACCGCCGTTTGAGCGGTAGAGCACCCGGTCGCCCTTCTTGATCTCGACGCCCACCGAGTGCATGCCGAGCTCCTGCTCGCCGGCCGTGCCGGGGTTCAGGACGAGCATGTTCGGGCCGCCGTTCAGACCGCCGGCGAGCCCGAACGGCGTCACCTCGGCCCGGTCACCGTGGATCGTCAGCACCATGTCGCCGGTGGCTTCGAAGGAGCGGTCGATTCCGAAGCCGCCGCGGAACGTGCCGTGGCCGCATGACGTCCCGACCGCCTCGCACCGCAGCGCTCGCATCGGGTTCAGGCGCTCGAGCACCTCGACCGGCTGGTTCGTGGCCTCGCCGATGAAGATCATGAGCTAGAAGCTGTTGCCGTCCTTGTAGCTGCGGGCGCTCTGGCCTCCCTCATTCCAGAGGTAGGAGACGAACGGGAGCCCCGTATCAGGGTGCATGCCTCCCAGCGCGAGGTTGGCGAGGTTGATCGTCGCGGCGTGCATGCGCTTTGGGTTCACCGACGCGAACGCCTGCGTCCAGCAGGCCATCACGCACGCGGCCACCTTCTCGTAGGCGCCCGAGGCGAATCCCGGCACCGGCGGGGGCTCGAGCACGTGGACGCACGAGCCGGGCGTCGAGATGACGCTGATCGAGCGCGTGATGCCGTGGTTGAGCGGAATGAGGTGCGGGAAGCAGTGCATGGTCCCGTCGTAGACCGCCGACAGCAGGGAGGGGCGGGTAAAGCCGAAGGGCGAGCGCGGCGCCGGGTCGGACTCGGTGAAGTCGACCTTCACGCGGTCCCCCTCGATCACCAGGCGCGTCGCCACGCGGATGCGAGGCTGGTCGGGGTGCATGATGTCCACGTCCCCGAAGTCCTCGAACTCGTAGACGCCGTCGGGAAGGGCGGCGATGCCCTCCCGGAGCAGCTGCTCGCTCCTGTCCATCTGCGTCGTGATGGCCTCGTTGACGACGTTCCATCCGAACCGCTCGATGTACTCCGTAAGCCGCCTCTCCATCAGCTCCGTCGCCTGGGCCTGCGCGAGCAGGTCGGCCGTTCGCTCCTCCGGTACGCGAACGTTCGACCGGATGAGCTCGAACGCCGATCTCACCGGCCGGCCCCTGTCGTAGAGGAGGGTCGGCGGGATCCGGAGGCCTTCCGCGTAGCACTCGGTTGCGCGCGGGTTGAACGTGCTGGGAACGGGCCCGCCGGCATCGGGCCAGTGCCCGCAGGAGATCGCGAACGCAGCCGGGTGCCCGGCCCAGAAGATCGGCCTGATCACCTTGATGTCCGGCTGGTGCGTGCCGCCGAGGTACGGGTCGTTGAAGACGTACACGTCGCCCTGCTTGAAGCCCTCGGCGTGCTTGATCGTCGTCTTGACCGACTCTTCGAAGGTGCCGAGGTGCGCGGCCTGATCCCGCTGCCCGTGGGCAATCAGATGGCCTTCCTGCGTGAGAAGAGCCCCGGAGTGGTCATGCCCCTCGGTGATCGTGGCTGCGTAGGCCACTCGCGCGAGCAGCGCGCTCGACTCGTTGCAGATCGCGTGGAATGCGCTTCGGAGAACCTCGAGCGTGACGGCGTTTGCGGCCACTCGCTAGCCCCTTCCTGTGGCGAGCTGGATCACGATCTCCCCGTCGCCGACGACGCTGGTGCGAGCGCCCGGCGGGACGACGGTCGTCGAGTCCCACTTCTCGATCACGGCAGGCCCTTCGACGGTCTCGTCCCTTGCCAGTGAGCCGCGGTCGACGAACTCGGTCTCGGCGAAGCTCTGATGCTCGAAGCAGTACGTGGGCTCGACGGCTCGGCGCGGCCCGGCGTGCGCGGTCGGCCTGGCCGGCAGCGCGATCGGCGGCATCTGGCCGAGCAGTGCTGCCCGCAGGTTGGCGAGCTCGACGTCCGCGACGTCCCGTGACAGCGCGTAGCTGAACTCCCGCTCGCGGCCGGCGTGGAAGCGCGGGGTCAGCTCGTCGAGGAGCGAGGCGGGATCATGGGACTCGAGCGGGATCGTCAGATAGCTCGAGACCTGGCCGTAATAGCGGCAGTCGGCGTGCCACTCGACAGCACATTCGGCCGCGGGCTCGCGCTCGCACGCGGCGGCCATCTCCTCGTGCAGCTCGTCGGTCGCGCGCTGCACCGCGTGGGCGTCGTAGCGAGCTGCCGTCTGGAAGACGGAGCGCACGAAGTCCTGCCGAAGGTCGATCTGCAGGGCGCCCATGGCGGACACGAGGTCCGGATAGGTTGGAACCACGATCTCGGGGATCCCCATCTCGAGCGCGAGGTCGGCCGCATGCAGCGTTCCTGCTCCGCCGAACGCGATGAGCGAGAAGTCTCGTGGATCGAGCCCGCGCTGCACGGTCATCAGCCGGACCGCGTTGATCATCGAGGCGTTGGCGAGCCGCAGCACGGCGGCTGCCGCGTCGGTCGTCGAGCAGCCCAGGCGCGCCGCGATGTGCCGCTCGATCGCCGCGCAGGCAGCGTCGGGGCTGAGCGCGATCTCCCGATCGCCTCCCAGGAACGCCTCGGCGCGCAGACGGTTGAGGACGACGTTGGCGTCGGTGTTCGTGGGCTCCTCGCCGCCGAGCCGGTAGCAGGCTGGCCCGAGATCGGCCCCCGCGCTCTGGGGGCCGCTGTGCGGCGTGCCGGCCGAGTCGATCCAGGCGATGGTTCCGCCTCCTGCGCCGATCGTCACGACGTCAACCGACGGGAACGTGATCGGAATGTTGAACTCCGCGTTCCACTCGGGGCGCAGGAGCGGCGCGCCGTCGATAACGACCGAGATGTCGGCGCTCGTTCCCCCCATGTCGAGGGTGATGACGTTGTCCCGGCCGAGGCGGCGCGCGACGGCAAGGCCACCCATGACGCCGGCGGCCGGCCCCGACTGGCACACGCGCGCAGGCGCGCCGCTTGCCGCCTGTGCGCTCATCAGCCTCCCGCCCGAGTGCGTGACCAGCATGCCACCCTGGAGGGCGTGGCCGGAGAGGATCTCGTCGAGCCGGGCGAGGTAGGTCGCCAGCAGCGACCCGAGGTAGGCGTTGACGACGGTCGTGCTCGTGCGCTCGAACTCCCTGATCTCGGGAACGATCGCGCTGCTCGCGCAGCTGTAAACGCCGGGCAGCTCCTCGCGCACGATCGCGAGCGCACGCCGCTCGTGGTCAGGGTTGACGAACGAGTTGATGAAGCAGATCGCCAACGCCTGCACGCCTCGTGCGCCGAGGGCGCGTGCGGCCTCCCTGACCTCGTCCTCGGCCAGGGGGTCACCACCTCGCCCCGGTAGTCCATACGCTTCTCCACGGTGAAAATCGCCGAGCGCGGGACGAGCGGCGGAGGCGGATCCCAGTCGGAGTCATAGAGGTCGGGCCGGCTTGCCCGCGCGGCCAGCAGGACGTCACGAAAGCCGGCCGTCGTGATCAGGCCGGTGCAGGCACCGCTCCGTTGGATGATGGCGTTCGTCCCTACGGTCGTGCCGTGGCGGAACTGCCGATGGCGCCGCCCTGGAGCGCTGTCAGCACCGCCTCGACCCCTCGCAGGAAGTCGTCGGGAACGGACGGGCGCTTCGCGAGAACGAGCTCGTCATGGGCGGCATCGACGGCGACGAGGTCAGTGAAGGTCCCTCCGATGTCGACGGCGACGGCGAACCGCCGCCCTCGGTTGTTCGAGGCCATCGGGCGAGTCGGCCGATGGCTCAGTCGTCGAGGATCCCGACGGCGCGGATCGGTGAGCCAGCGGCCGGTACGAGCTTCAGCGGGAACCCGAAGAAGTCGAACCGCCTGTTGACGACCTCCTTGAGGTTGTTGAGGTTCTCGTAGTGGGTGATCCGGTGCTCTGCACAGGCAGCGTGCGTCTTATAGTCGTCGTTCTCGTAGACGATGTCGGGGCTGATCGTCTCGACCCCGAAGATCTTCACGCCGTGCTCCTTCATCCAGGCGACGCTCTCGGGCGCAACGCCGGAGAACCCGTCGAGGAAGGCTGGCGTGCCGGCGGTGCAGTTGTAGTGGTCGGTGCAGAAGAGCAGGATGTCACCGGGGCGGAGATCAAGCCCGCCGTCGGCAAGCGCCTTCTCGATCTCATCGGGCGTGACCTCGTGGGCCTTCGGATACTCGCGAACGTCGATGGCGATCGCATCGCCGCAGAACGTGTCGAGCGGCATGTCTGCGATCAGCGGCGCGTCCTCGCTGGGGTCGTAGTGCGAGAAGGCATCGACATGCGTCGCCGCGTGGTTGCTCGTGATGATCATCTCGGCCGCGAACGACGGTCGTCCGGGCGGGGCGTCGGAGTGGGTGATGTGCCGTTGGATCTGGACGGTCGGGAAGAACGGGTGCAGCTGTGACTCGCCGCCCAGCGGCTGGCTGAGATCGATGATCCTTCGTGCCATCGGTCCTCCTGCTCGGGTGGCGGGACACTAGCTGGCGTTGGAGGCTGTGGGTGGGTGGCGTGCAGCGCACCCCCGCGCGTCGGCGTCGCGCCCGCTACGACATTGGGACCTGGCGGAGGATGCTCGGCTCGATGCGGTCGAGGATCTCCGAGAGGCTCTCGCCCGTCGCGGTGATTCCGTGGTTGCGCAGCCCGATAACCGTGTGGGCGGGGTCGTCGGCCGCAGCGACCAAGTCGGTGACGCTCCGCGCCAGCTCCTCGGTTCCGCACGGGTAGTTGATATCGGTCGCCGTGATGCCCTCCATCCAGCAGTGCACGTGGAGGATCGCCCTGACGTCCGGATGCTCCTGGTAGATCATCCAGTGCTCGATCGCATCGACCGAGACGCGCCGGGGCTCGAGGTTCGGCGGAACACTCAGCACGATCTGCCCGTTGACGGCGTCGTAGTTGGACACTAGGAGGATGTCACGCCCGACCGTCTTGAGCTTCGACTTGTCGATGCCGCTCGCGCTCATCCAGAAGCGCTGCTCGTCCTTGCGCGCCGAGAGGTTGCCGTACGAGAGGCCGCCGATCCCATAGAGCAGCCTGACCTGCCGCAGGTCGCGCTCGTCGAGCAGCTCCTCGACGGGGAAGGGAGCAGGCAGGAGCGCCAGCTCGCCGAGCCGCTCGCCCGCCGTTGCAACATCGTTGGAGATCTCGTCGCCCCCCCATAGCTCCTCTTCGAGATCCCTCCGGTACTCGTTGTCGATCACGAGGCGGGCGGTCGCGAGCGGAACGAGGCGCTCGATCACCTTCTCGGCGAGCGCGCGCTCCCCGTTCACGGCGAGCTCTGAGTAGTGCCCCCGCTCGGGTGTCGTGAACCACACGCCCTGGTCGGGCACGTAGCAGAGCACCTGGTTTGCGAGCGCCCGGACGAGCAGCGGGTAGTTCAGCTTGAGGATGTCGTCGGGGACGGCGGGGAGCTCGTGGATCGCAGCCGCGAAGGTTCCGCGCGAGTGGCGCCGGAACGGTCTTGGCTCGTCGGGATCGATGAGATTGAGGACGAGCTGCGCGCGCTCCGTGCTGTCGTCCCGGGCGAAGCCAGCTCGCTCGAGCGCTGCGCCAAGCTCGGCAGCGAACCGCTCGAGCCGGGGGGAGGGGGAGGCCCCAAAGTAGGCGTAGGTGTGCTGATCGCTCATCCGAGGGCTGCTCCCATAGGCAGGGTACAATGCTCTCAGTGTACGCGCTTAGGCGTCGCGCTCCTGCTCGCGCGCGGCCCTGCGTCGGCCGCGCCGTGTCTCAGGCCTGGAGCAGCGTCAGCTGCGTGCCGGGCCGCGGGAGCTCCTTGCGTGCACCCGCCGTGTGCACACGGTTGCCGAGGCGGCTGGCTATGAGCTCGATCCCGTGCCGCTGCCGGAGCATCTGGAGCCGCGCCGCGATCTGCTCCTGATAGCTGCGCGGAGCGTAGCTGCGGGATGCGTACAGCTTCGTGTAGAGGGGATCGAGCTGTGGGTAGGTGCGCTTGAGCCACGGGAAGAAGTGGGGTCGGATGGCGGGCCGGATGTGAAGGACGACGCCGGAGACCGCGCGGATGCCGGCTGCTGCGCATGCGGCCACGAGCGGTTCGAGCTCATCCTCCGCGTCGGTCAGGCCCGGCATGATCGGTGCGATCAGCACGCTCGTCGAGAGGCCGGCTTGCGCGAAGCGCGACAGGATCTCGACCCGCTTTCGACCGGGCGGAGTGCCGGGCTCGATCAGGCGCCGCACGCTCTCGTTCAGCGTGCCGACGCTCATCCCGAGCGATACCGAGGTTCTGCGGTCGAGCTCGGCGAAGAGGTCGAGGTCGCGGTAGACGAGCGTCGATTTGGTCAGCAGCGAGAGCGGATTCTCGAAGTCGACAAGCGCCTGTAGCACCTTCCGGGTGAGCCGGTACCTGCCCTCGCAGTGTTGGTAGGGGTCGGTGGCGGTGCCCATCGCGACTGTCTCGCCCGTCCAGCGCGGGGCCGCCAGCTCGCGCCGCAGCATCTCGGCGACGTTCGTCTTGACGATGATCTTCGTCGAGAAGTCCTCGCCGACGCCGAGGTCGAGGTACGTGTGGTAGGCCCGAGCGAAGCAGTAGTGGCAGCTGTGTGAGCACCCCCGGTAGGGGTTGACCGTCCAGCGAAACGAGAGGCGGCTCTGGTGGGGAACGCGGTTGAGCGCGCTCTTGCACGTCTGCTCGAGCAGCTGGGAGCGAGCCATGCCTCAATATAGAACATATGTTCGATTGAGATGTGCTGGACGCGGTCGCGTCCGACTGCGGCATTGCCCCTGCGAGCTACCGTATGCCCCGACCGCGCATGCCCGATCATCTACCGTGACGTGGTGCGCGAGGTCTGTGAGGGCATCATGCGGCTGACCTTTGCCCTGCCGTGGGAGCTCGACCACGTGAACGTACACCTGCTGCGCACGCCGGAAGGCTGGATTGTCATCGACACCGGTTTCGGGTCGCCCGAGACGATGCGCCGGTGGGAGATCGTGGTCAAGGAGCTTGACGCGCCGATCGAGCGGATTCTCGTGACGCACTTCCACCCCGATCACCTCGGCGCGAGCGCGCTCTTGGCCGAGCTCTGCGGCGTGCCGGTCTACCAGGGCGACCTCGACCGGGCGGTCACCCGTCGCGTGTGGGGTGATCCGGGCTGGCTGGACACGCTCGCGGCCTGGTATCGGCGCCACGGCGTGCCTGAGGCGCTGAGCGATGCGGTCGTCGTCGAGGGCGCCCGCATCAGGGCTCACGTTCACTGGCCGCCCTCGCCCGGCCGAATCGGCGTCGGCGACCGGATCGACGCGGCCGGCGAGGCCTGGGAGATCATCCATGTCCCCGGTCACGCCGACGGCCATCTCGCACTCTATGGCACCCGCACGCTGCGCATGCTGGTTGGCGATCACGTGCTCGCCACGATCACGCCCAACGTCGGCTACCACCGGGAGAGCCGGCCGGATCCGCTCGGCGATTACCTCAACTCGCTGAGGAAGATCGTCGCACTTGCTCCGACAGCGGCCTTCCCCGGCCACTACGACACGATCCTCGACCCGGCCGCCCGGGCTCAGGCGATCATCGACCACCACGGCCAGCGGTTGCTCGCGACGATCTCGGCGCTCGGTGCCGGCGAGAAGTCGGCCTACGAGATCTCGCTCACGCTGTTCGGGACCGAGCTCTCGCCGCACGGACGGCGCTTCGCGGTCGCCGAGACGCTGTCCCACCTCGTGCGCCTCGAGCACGACGAGCGTGTCGAGCGCGCCGACCTTGACGGTTTCGTTGTCTGGCGACCGCGCTCTCGCGCTCGTGCCCGCCTCTGAAGACGCCGAGGGTCGGGTTATACTCCGCCCCGAGCTTGGACGCGGACCTTCCTCCTAGTACCTGCGCCCCGGCCCGCGGGGCGTGAGCGACACACTCAGGATCGTCATCGTTCTCTTGCTGGTTGCGGGGAACGGGTTCTTCGTGATCGCCGAGTACGCGCTCGTCACCGCTCGGCGCACGCGCCTCACCGAACGCGCCGCGGCGGGGAGCAGGGGCGCCACCGTTGCGCTTCGTCTGATGGACCAGCCCGTGCGCTTCATCAGCACTGTCCAGGTCGGGATCACTGCGCTCGGGATCCTCCTCGGCGCCATTGGCGAGGGCCTGCTCCGGCACTTCTTCGACCCGGTCCTCTCGGTCTCGCTAGCGTTCATCCTGGCCTTCGCGATCGTGACGTACCTCAGCGTCACGTTCGGGGAGCTGATCCCGAAGGCGATCGCGCTCGAGCGGGCGGAGGCCATCGCGGTGGTCGTCGCCATTCCGATCGACTGGCTCTCGCGGGCGTCCTACCCGCTCGTCTGGCTGTTGCAGGCCTCGGCGCACGGCGTGCTTCGGCTCATCGGGGTGCGCTCATCCCCAACGGGCGTCCTCGTCCACACGGAGGACGACATCAAGACCATGATCGAGGAGGCCGAGGACACCGGCGTGATCGAGGAGGCCGAGGAGGAGATGCTCTACAAGGTCTTCGACTTCGCCGACAAGGAGGTCCACGACGTCATGGTCCCCCGGCCGGAGGTCGTCGCCCTCTCGGTGGACCTGCCGGCGCCGGCCGCGCTGGCGACGTTGATCGACTCGCCCTACACCCGCTATCCGGCGTATTGCGACACGCTCGATGAGATCGTCGGCGTCTTGCACGTGCGGGATCTCTTCTCGGCGTTCTGGGAGCTGGGCATCGACAACGTGGAGGTGGCGAAGATCCTCCGGCCCGCCTACGTGGTGCCGGAGACGAAGGATCTCGGGGCGATGCTCACGGAGTTTCGCCGTGAGAAACAGCACATGGCGATCGTGGTCAACGAGTACGGCTCCACGGAGGGGATCGTCACGCTCGAGGACCTGCTCGAGGAGATTGTCGGTGAGATCGACGACGAGTACGACCTTCCCGACGAGGCGGTCGAGCGCATCGATGAGTGCACCGTGCGCGTCCACGGGACGTTTCCGATCGACGACTTCAATGAGCTGTTTGCCCAAGACGTGCCCATGGAGGATTTCCATACGCTCGCCGGCTTCGTGTTTGGCGAGCTCGGTCGGGCTCCCGAGCCCGGCGATGAGCTCTACTGGAATGGGGTTCGCTTCGAGGTCGTCGACACCGATGGGCCTCGCATCGGCTGCCTCGAGGTCGAGTTCCTCGAGCGCCCTGGCGGCGAGCCGCTGGCCAAGGGGGTCGCGCCCTCCTAGGGGCTCGACCCAACCTACTATGATCGGTGGATCGTCCTCGCCCTCAAGAGAGGGAGGGGGCGGCGCCCTCCTAAGGGCTCGGCCCCTGGGCACGATCCGGCGCGGTTCCTGCGTCCTGGGCTGTCGGGACACGCGCGGCGAGCGGGGCTTCCAGCGCGGGGTGGGCGCAGCCGCGGCCTGCTCCCAGGGCTGGGTGCCGCTGCGGCCTCGACTTCCGGCGGACCCCATGCAGGCCCCATGGCCAGGGGAGCAAACCAAGCAGAACCAACGCGCTTTCGCGACACTTCTGTGACAGTTCGTGCGAAAGCCGTGCGCGTTTCTCGGCTACCCTCCCCCGGGTGGTGAGCGGGGGGCGGGTTGCCCTCTGTGGGGGCTGGGCGCGCCCAGCCCGCCGCTCGTCGTCGACGTTCGTGGCTTTCGTGTCGCGCTCGGCCTGTCTGCGCAGGCCGAGCCCGCCCTAGCTCGCCGCTTGAGCGCTCGCGGCTCGGCCCTCGGCGGCTGCTCTCGTCGGAGGCGGGCCTGCCCTAGCCCGTCGCTCTGGCGCTCGCGGCTCGGCTCTCGGCTGGAGCCGGCTCGCGGCCGCGCGCCCACGTCCTCAGCGCTCGGAGCATCGAGCTGAGCCGCTTGCCCTCGTCGGTCAGCACGTACTCGACGCGGGGCGGGCGCGAGTCAATGACCGTTCGCTCGAGCACGCCGGCCTGCTCGAGCTCGGAGAGCCTCACGGCGAGCGTACGGGGTGGGATCGTGCCAAGCGCGGAGCGGAACTCGTTGAAGCGCACCGCCCCCGTGTGAGCGACGTAGAGAATCGAGAGGAGCCACCGCCGCTCAAGCAGGTCGGCGGCCCGCCGTACCTCCTCGGGCAGCGGCTCACACGGGCGACATCGCGACATTCTCGGCCTCGGCCTCGAGAGCGAGCTCGAGGACCTCGTCGATGCCCATCACGGGGTGGAACTTCATCTGCTTGCGCACGTCTTCGGGCACGTCTTCGAGATCAGCCCGGTTGCGCTCTGGGAGGATGACGTCGGTGAGGCCCGCCGCGTACGCGGCGAGCACCTTCTGCTTGATCCCGCCGATGGGGAGGGTACGCCCTTGCAGCGTGATCTCGCCGGTCATCCCGACCGTGTGCTTCACGGGCCGGCGGGTGAGGAGCGATGCGATCGCCGTCGCCATGGCGATACCGGCGCTCGGACCGTCCTTCGGAATCGCCCCGGCCGGCACGTGGACGTGGAACGTGCGGTCGCTGAAGGCCTCCTCGGAAATGCCGAGCGCCTCGGCGTGCGCCCGGACGTAGGAGAGCGCGATGCGCGCCGACTCCTTCATGACGTTGCCAAGCTGACCGGTGAGCACCAGCTCGCCTGAGCCGTCCATCGCCGTGGCCTCGACGAAGAGCACGTCGCCGCCGGTGCCGGTGACGGCGAGGCCTGTCGCAACGCCGGCGACCGCCGTGCGCTCTGCGGCCTCCTGGAAGAACTTCGGTCGGCCAAGCGCATCGCGCACGATGTCGTCATCGATGGCCACGGGCGGCGTGATCTCTTCGGCGGCCACCTGCGTCGCGACCTTGCGCAGGGTCGCTCCGAGCTCCCGCTCGAGCTGCCGGACACCGGCCTCGCGCGTGTAGTCTCGCACGACAGTCTCGATGACCTCCTCGGTGATCGAGACCTCGTCCTCGAGCAGGCCGTTACGCTCCCGCTGGCGCGGCCACAGGTAGCCGGTCGCGATGGCCACCTTCTCGTCGACGGTGTAGCCGTCGAAGCGGATGACCTCCATGCGGTCGAGTAGAGCGCTGGGAATGCTCTCCGCCACGTTGGCGGTCGCGATGAAGAACACCTCGGAGAGGTCGACCTCCACATCGAGGTATTGATCTCTGAACGAGTGGTTCTGGGCCGGATCGAGAACCTCGAGAAGCGCCGACGACGGATCCCCGCGCCAGTCAGCGCCGACTTTGTCGACCTCGTCGAGCATGATGACGGGGTTCATGGTCCCCGCGTCGCGGAGTGCCCGGACGAGGCGGCCGGGCATCGCGCCGATGTACGTTCGCCTGTGCCCTCGGATCTCCGCCTCGTCGCGGACGCCGCCGAGCGACATCCGCTCGAACTCGCGCCCGAGGGCGCGGGCCACCGACTCGCCGATCGATGTCTTGCCTGTGCCCGGAGGCCCGACGAGCGTGAGGATCGCACCCGAGCGACGGTCTTCTTCGATGCCGCGGTCATGGCGGAGCTTCCTCACGGCGAGGTACTCGACGATGCGGTCTTTCGCGTCCTCGAGCCCGGCGTGATCGGCGTCGAGATTCTCGCGGGCGTGCGTGGGATCGAGCCGGTCTTCGGAGCGTTCTGACCACGGGACGGCGATGAGCCAGTCGAGGTAGCTGCGGATGATCGACGCCTCGGGGCTCTGCTCGCCGATGCGGTCGAGCCGTCCCACCTCGCGCTCGGCCTGCTCGGCGACCGCTTCCGGCATGCCGGCCTCGGCGATCTTCGCCCGGTACTCGTCGATCAGGGACGCCTCGTCTTCGCCGAGCTCCTTCCGAATCGACTCGAGCTGCTTCCGCAGGATGAAATCTCGCTGTTGCTCGTGCGCGGCCGACTCGACGTCGTCCCGGATGCGCTTTCGCACTTGCATCTCGGCCAGCCGCTCGCGCTGCAGCTCGAGTGCGAGGGTGAGGCGCTCGATGACGTCGATGGTCTCGAGCAGCGTGACCTTCTGCTGGAAGGAGATGTCCGGCGCATAGCCGGTCGTGTCCGCGAGCGCCCCAGCGGCCGTGATCGACCGTACGAACGCCGCGACACGACCATCGTCGCCGCGCAGCTCGAGGATCTCCTCGACGACTGCGCGGTACGAGCGCTCGAGCTCACGGACCCGTGCGGGGGGTGGCTCCTCGTCTGGCCGCTCCTCGACCTGGACGCGCAGACGCCCCTGGGTGTCGGTGTGGGCGGCACCGGCAATGCCCCGGTGGAGGCCGTTGACCGCGACCGCCGTGGCGCCGCCCGGCAGCTGGACGCGGTCGGCGACATCCGCGACCGTGCCGACCTTCGCAAATTCGTTCTCATGGCGCGGCACGAGCAGGACGCGATCCTCCTCGCCGACGTCGACCGCGAGGTTGACGTTCATACCCGGAAACACGACGACGTCCTCCAGCGGCACGAGCAGCAGTGTCGTCACCGACGGCTCTCCGTCTCGGGCGATGCGGGCGAGTCCAGTCATTGTGTAGTAACTATACCAATTGAACTACAAGTACCGTTGTTCGAATACTCCAGAGAACTCAGAGAGCTGCCGGGCTCGGGTGCGGGCCGGTTGCGCTGGACGCCTGGCCGGCGGTGTCCGCCCGGATGGAGCAGCATCTCGCGCGGATGCCCGGCACGCAGCCCGGCGGCGCGGCATACTGGTTGCTGTGGCTGACGGGTGGTCCAAGGTCGATGGAGCGCTTGAGCGGCAGTTCGCGTTCGCGAACTTCGCCGAGGCGCTTGCGTTCGTGAACGCGGTCGGCGAGGCGGCGGAGGCCGCAGACCACCATCCTGACCTGACGCTCCATGACTACAAGCTCGTGACCGTTCGCTGGCGCACGCACTCTGCCGACTCGATCACCGAGAAGGACCACACGCTCGCCGCTCGCTGCGACGACCTCGCCTCCGGATAGGCACCGGGCGCTGGCCGAGGCTCTCGCGCGCCCTCGCTACGCGAGCGGTTCGGCGCGGATGCGGCCGCCCTCGATGTGCCAGGCGCTAAGCTGTCCCGTCGAGACCGTGAGGATGACGTAGGGTCTGCCCTCCCAGAGGCCGATGCTCTCGACGTCCGTGCGCGAGGGGCGCGGCGGGCTCGACAGGTGCGAGTGGAACACCGCGAGCTCGTACCCATCGTCCTCGAGGAACCAGACCTCCGGGTCGATGTCGAGCTCGAAGCGGTAGGGGCTTGCCGCGGCGTTTCGCGCGGGGTAGTAGCGCTCGGCAACCCCGTCCCGCAGCGCGAGCAGTCCGCATGCCTCGTTTGGCTTCTCGGCCTCGGCATGCTCGCTGAGCGCGCGCCGGAGATCCTCGGAGATGATCATCGGCTGCCTAAGCCGAGGTGCGCGCCCCGAGGCCGGGGCGAGCCGGCTACCACCAGACGCGGTTCTCCATGCTCTGCTCGACCTGATCGGACGGGCGTGTCCAGAAGTCGGCAGAGAGGTACTTCCAGCCGGCATCTGCGAGCACACAGACGACGTTGGCGCCGTCATCGAGCTCGGCGGCGACCTTGTGGCCCACCTCGACGACCGCGCCCGAGGAGACCCCGCCGAAGATGCCCTCGAGGTTCAGCAGGTCGAGCAGGCAGCGAACTGCCTCCGCATTCGAGACGAGGATCTTCCGGTCGAGCTTACTGACGTCCAGGATCGGCGGGACGTAGCCATCCTCGAGCGAGCGCAACCCCATCACGGCGTCGCCCTGCAGAGGCTCGGCGGCGACGATCTGGACATCGGGAAACGACTCGCGTAGGCGCTCGCCCGCGCCCATCAGCGTGCCGCCCGTCCCGAGGCCGGCCACGAATGCATCGACACGCGGAAGCGCCTCTGCGATCTCGCTCGCGGTGCCCTCGTAGTGCGCCCGCGGGTTGGCTGCGTTCGCGTACTGGAAGGGCATGAAGTACCGCGGGTCGCTCTCGGCGAGCTCGAGCGCCAGGCGCACCGCGCCGTTCGAGCCCGCCTCGCCCGGAGAGAAGACGACGGCTGCTCCGTAGAGCTCGAGCAGCCGGATGCGCTCCTCGGTTGAGTTCTCGGGCATCACGCAGGTGAGCGAGTAGCCCTTGAGCTTGGCCACCGCGGCGAGCGAGATGCCGGTGTTGCCGCTCGTCGGCTCGAGCAGCTCGCGTCCGGGCTCCAGCTCACCGGCCGCCTCGGCCGCTTCGACCATCGTCTTCGCCACGCGGTCCTTGATCGAGCCGGTCGGGTTCTGCCCCTCGAGCTTCGCGTAGATCCTGCCCCCGGTCTTCGGGCTGATCCGGCTGAGCTCGACGAGCGGGGTCGAGCCGATCAGGTCGAGGACGCTTGCCACGACCGGCGTGGGGCCTGTGGCCGGGATCGTGCCGCCGGCCATGGCGGGCAGGAGGATGACCGTCGCGCCGTCCCCGACGGCGGTGTCGAGGCCGTCGAGCGTGCGGACGTCCTCGTTGTCGAGGTAGACGTTCACGAACGGCGCGATGTCGTCGTCGGCCATGATCTGTGCGCCGAGGCCGGGATACCGGGCCGCCAAGTCCTCGAAGACCTCCCGCACGGTTGTGCCCGCGGCCTCAACCTGTCGCTCACCGCCGACTTCAGCGCGCAGCGTTGGCGGGATGCGTACTCGCGCCATGGGCCCTCGGTGACGTCTAGGCGACTGCTGCGGGCTCTGGGGCGGCCTCGCCCTGGCAGAACTCCACGTAGTCGACGTACTCCGTGATGGACGGGGACTCGCTGCAGACAGGGCAGCTTGGGTCGCGGCGCAGGTTGACCTCCATGAACGTCGTGGCGAGCGCGTCGAACAGGAGGAGCCGGCCGATCAGCGGCTCGCCCATACCGAGCAGCACCTTGAGCGCCTCGCTTGCCTGGAGCGAGCCGACGATGCCCGGAAGGACACCGAGCACGCCGCCTTCCGCGCAGCTCGGCGCGAGCTCTGGTGGAGGCGGCTGCGGGAAGAGGCAGCGGTAGCAGGGGCCCTCGAAGGGCTTGAACACCGTCATCTGGCCTTCAAACCGGAAGATCGAGCCGTGGACGACCGGGATTCGATGCCAGACCGAGGCGTCGTTCACGAGGTAGCGGGTCGGGAAGTTGTCGGCCCCGTCGACGATGACGTCCCAGCCGTCGGCGAAGATGCGATCGATGTTGTCTGCGGTCAGCCGCTCCCTGTAGGGAACCACCTTGACGTCGGTGTTCAAGCCCTCGAGCGTCTCGCGTGCCGACTCGACCTTCGGCTCGCCGAGCCTCGAGGTCGAATGCACGATCTGACGCTGGAGGTTTGACTCGTCGACGACGTCGGCATCGACGATGCCGAGGATGCCGACACCGGCCGCGGCCAGGTACAGCGACGCGGGAGAGCCGAGCCCGCCGGCACCGATCAAGAGCGCTCGCGACTCGAGCAGCTTGAGCTGCCCTGCCTCTCCCACCTCAGGAATCAGAAGGTGGCGGCTGTAGCGCATCCGCTGGTCGGCAGCCAGCGACACGGGCAGCTCCCAGTCGCGGCCGCTGCGCTTCCACTCGGTGAACCCGCCGGCCAGCGAGAGAACGTTCGTGTAGCCGAGGTCCTGTAGCGACTTGGCGGCGAAGGCCGAGCGGGCGCCGCCCGCGCAGTAGGCAATGATCGGCGCGTCGCGCTCGGGGATGACCTGCTCGATGCGTGACTCGAGCGAGCCGCGGGGGATGTGGATCGCGCCGGGGAGCTTCCCCTCTTCCCACTCGTCGCGCTCCCGCACGTCGAGCAGTGCGATGTCGTTGGCGGAGGCAAGCCGCTCGGCGGCAGCCGGGGGGCTGATCTCGTCGATCTCGGCTTTCGTCTTGGTGAGGACTTCGCGGTAGGAGGTCATTGCTTCAACAATTCTAGCGAGGTTGAACCCATGCTCGCTGCTCGCGTCAAGAGCCTCGTTTCTGGTCTCACGTGAACGCAACCGAGCGTCGGCCGTCGTCTCTTCCCGTCTGACGGTTCGGCCAGGGCCCGCAGCCGTGAATTGACTACGCTCGGGCTATCTCACGTCGAGCGCTCATCACCCTCGTCGCAGTGATCGCGGCGCTGGCAGCAGCAGCCATCGCAGTGATCATCGCCTTCGTCGGTCGTCCTCCGAGCGAGCCGGCCGGCCGTGAGGGCAGACCGCCGCTCGCGCTTGACGCGGCGCTCGCCCAAGACGAGCACGCCGCCGCGCTCGGCGAGGGCGAGCGCCTCTATGTCGAGGGCATGGCCGCGGAGGCGCTCGCGGCCTTCGACGAGATTCTGCAGCGGGATCCCGACTCGGTCGCCGCCGCCGTCGGCGAGGCGATCGCGCGCTGGCCAGCCGGGACGACGGCCCGCCTGCGGACGCTCGCTTCCGCGAATCCCGAGAGCGGGCTCGTTCAGCTCCATCTGGGGTTTGCGCTCTTCTGGGAGCGCCGGGACACCGCGGCTGTGCGAGCCTGGCGTAAGGCCTACGAGCTCGAGCCCGACACCTCGTGGGCGCTGCGGGCTGAGAACCTCCTGCATCCCACCATGGCTCGCGGCCGGCCGATCTTCGTGTCCAGCAAGGAGCTGCCGGAGGAGCTGCTCGAGCAGCCGCTGGCGGCTCAGCTGGCGCAGCTCGAGGGAAGGGCGCGCTCGGATGGGCGTGCGCAGGACTGGGTTGCCTTCGGGGTCGCCCTGCAACGCGCCGGCCGACCGGTCTCGGCCCGGGGGGTCTTCGAGCAGGCCGCTGCCATCTCGCCCGATGACCCTGAGGCGCGGGTTGCGGCCGCGATCGGGCGCTTCGAGAAGGACGATCCTGCCGCCGCCTTCTCGTTGCTGGGTCCTCTCACCACGGAGTTTCCCGGCGAGCCGGTCACGAGGTACCACCTCGCGCTGGCGCTCCTGTGGATCGGCGGGCTGGCCGAGGCTCGCACGCAGCTCGAGGAGGCCCGTGGGGCAGAGGGGGGCGGGTTCTATGCCGAGCAGGCCCAGCGCCTGATCGAGGAGCTCGACCGCGCAGCGGCTGACGCTGAGTAGCTGAGCTGGCAGAGCGCGGCTGCGGTCGTGGCCGCCGGCGGCTGTGGGGAGCAGCGGCGTCGGCAGCTGGCATTCTCAGAGGTTCTTGCTACGTTCTCTTGCTCCGGGCAGCAGGTACCACGTTTCTCCGTCGAATAGTTGGCCAAGACGGAAAAACGCCCGGAGGGGGGAAACACTTGCACGAGCATGAAGATGCGACGTCGCTACTCGACTGCGGCCAGCACGCTGGTCACCTCACACAGGCGGAGGTCGGGGTAGTGCTCGACGAGCTACCGCGGGGCTCTGCCGAGGCCGACGAGCTCTACGAGTGTCTTGACGAGCTTCAGATCGACATCGTCGACGAGGGAGATGACGAGGGAGATGAGGAGCCGGCCTCGGCTGCGGGGGCTCGAGAGCTCTCGACAGACTCGCTGCAGATCTTCCTCAAGGATATCGGCCGGGTACCGCTGTTGACGGCCGCGCAGGAGGTCGAGTTGGCCAAGCGCATTGAGTGCGGCGAGCTCAGCGCCAAGCGCCACATGGTCGAGGCCAACCTTCGGCTCGTCGTCTCAATCGCCAAGCACTATCGCCACCAGGGGCTGCCCTTCCTCGACCTCATCCAGGAGGGCACGATCGGTCTCGTGCGCGCAGCGGAGAAGTTCGACTATCGACGCGGCTACAAGTTCTCGACGTATGCGACCTGGTGGATTCGGCAGGCCGTCGCTCGCGCGCTCGCCGACAAGGGCCGAACGATCCGGATGCCGGTCCACGTGGTTGAGAAGCTCAACAAGATCGTCCGCGCCGAGCGCAAGCTGGAAGCGGCACGCGGCCGCGACGTGCAGCCCGATGAGCTCGCCCGCGAGCTCGACCTGCCGGTCGAGGAGATCGAGCGCATCAAGAGGCGCGCGCACGTTCCGGTCTCGCTCGAGAAGCCCGTTGGTGGCGAGGAAGACTCCGAGTTCGGACACTTCATTGCCGATGTCGGCGCGGCGCATCCCGACGAGGTGGCCGAGGAGGCTCTGAGGCGCGACACCCTCACCAAGGTCCTCCGCCAGCTGAGCTATCGCGAGCGTCGCGTGCTCGAGCTTCGCTACGGGCTCGCGGGTGAGCATCCGCGCACGCTGGATGAGGTTGGGCGCACCTTCAGCGTCACCCGTGAGCGCATACGTCAGATCGAGTACCAGAGCCTGCGCAAGCTCCAGTCGCTCGCAGACTCCCAGAAGCTCCACGGCGTCGCCTGAGCCAGGCGGGCCAAGCCCTTTCGCGGTAGGCAAGTCCCGGGCCCCTCGCCGGAGGGCCCGGGTTGGGCGGCGGCCGGGCGGCTGCGAAGGCCCGGCCGCCGCGTGTTACGGGCTCAAGCCTGACCCCACTGCTGCCTTGACCGCCTGCTCCATGCGCATGCGCACCGCTGCCTCATCCGCCTGCCGCCTCATGTGGCCCGGCGGGCGCGTGCTTCGACATGCGGGCAGCGCTTCTGCTGTTGAGAGCCTGTCCCGACCGGCTCCTCGAAGACCTCGTTCCAGTCCGAGGAGGGCGCAAGGCGTCACGCCTCGTCTGTCCTGCCCGAGGGGCTGTAAGGTTAGCGCCAGCCGGGGAAAGAGCACGGCATGGAGGCAAAGAGCGACAGCGAGTGCCGGCAGGCCCTGGCCATGGCCGTGGGGGATCTGGTCGCGCAGGGGTGCCGTGTCGAGTGGCACGCGGACTTGCAGGCCGTGCTCGTGCACGGGAGACGCCCGAGCCATCTCCTGCATCTGATCTTGACGCTCATGACGGCTTTGTGGGCGCTCGTGTGGCTTGCCGTGACGCTCCTCGGCAGCGAGCGGCAGGAGATGGTCACCGTGGATGAGTGGGGAAACATCTGCATGGCGCCCGTGCAGGAGAGCGGGCTTAGCTGGGCCGTTGTCATCATCGCCATCGGCCTCATCGCAGCCATCCTCGTGTTCTTCTTGGCACCTCGGTGGTGAGATAGGACCCTCGGGGCCGCCGGTTCCGCCGGCCCTCCCTCCGCCCTCGTAGGGCGGCGCCCTGGCCAGGGCTCGGGCCGCCGGAACAATCCAAACCCTGGAACGCGAGTGGGCCTACGGCCTCACCTACACAAGCCCACAACCACTGCCAACAAGCACTGCCAACAAGCACTGCCACACTGGCCCCAACCACGACAACACACGCAGACCCCACAGCTCCCTCGGAGACCAGCCACCCCTCAACCGCGTCCGCAACGTCTGCAGGCAGGACACCTAGCCGCTAGGGGAGGGGTCGGTTCCAGGCGTGGTGGAATGAGTAACCGGCTGGAGGCGTGCCGGGGTTTGGCCGCCTGGGGCTGCGGCTCTGGCTTGCTGTGCCGTCTGGTGGCGGCCGATGGACGCCCCCGACTTGGTGGTGCTCGACCACTTGAGCTGCATACTCGGCGACGTGGTAGCCACCATTGATAATGGTACTGCTATATGGTACCAATATGCTATGAGAACGGGGCACCGACGGACGTTGCGGCGCATCTTTACCCACCCAACTCCGTCTGATATCCGGTGGGCTGAAATCGAAGCGTTGTTGCTGGCTGTGGATGTCGAGGTGTCGGAACGAGTGCGGGTTCACGAGTCGGCTTGAAGAAAGGGCGCCAGCGCATCAGCATTCATAGGCCCCATCCTAGGCCCGAGACCGGCAGGGCAACTGTCCGTGCGATAGCCAAGTTTCTTGAGAGTATTGGAGTAGCGCCATGATGGAGTACAAGGGATACGTTGCCGCAGTCGAATATGATAACTCAGTAGAACTGTTGCATGGTGAAGTTGTCAACGCCGGTCCGTACCCGGTGGTCACGTTCGAGGCCGCTGACGTGGAGGGTCTCAAGCGCGAGTTTCGCGCCTCCATCGATGACTATCTTGCCTGGTGTGAGGAAGAAGGCGTTGAACCTCAGCGGCCGTTCTCGGGCAAACTGAACCTCCGGTTGGGGGCCGAGCTACATCGGCGAGTAGCTGCATCTGCTGCCCAGCAGAAGGTGAGCATCAACACCTGGATCAAGAGCGTCCTCGAGGAACAGGCGACCCTATGACGAACCGCGTTCCACGACGGGCGCGTGTTGAGCGCCGTGCTGGATCGCCCTGATCGCCTTGGCTGCGCCCTGTTTGCGTTGGTAGTCCACGCTGCTGGCCAGTGTGCGGCCGTTGGCGGCGACGGTTTGGTAGCGCTACGGTCGGTCGCGTCCTGGTAGAACTCGAGTCTTAGCCGCGACTGGTCGCGGGGTTGGCCGCGGCATTGGCGGCGGTCGTGGTCGGGGCAGACCGTCGGTTGGGGGCGGCGCGACTGGTAGCGGCCGCCATGGCGGGTGGTCGCTGGGGTTCGGGTTTGACATCGGTGGTTTGGGGCTGGGTGGGTTGGCGGCTCGTGCCCGGCGGTGTCGCGCCCCGGGGGAGGGGTGGTTGGCTTGGTGGGGCGATTCTGGCCTGTTGGGTATGTGCCCCTTTGCGGCCCCGGCCGGCCGGGGCAGGCGCGTGTGGGGTCCTGGGCGGGTGGTGTGGGCGCCGGTAGCTGCCGGCCGGTGGCCTTTGCTCAGGGCGTCCCAGGCAGGGAGGTGCTCGCGGTGCGCGCTGTGCGTTCAACGAAGCTCGGGTCTTCGGGGTTGGTGTGGTGGCTGTTGCGGTTGGTAGGAATTGCGGTGGCGGTAGGTGGTGTGTGGTTGGCGTTTGGTGCGAGTGTGGCGGGGGCCTTGAGCACCGGGCCGCTGCCGGCCAACGCTGGGGGGCAGTGAGAGGCCGCAGGTGCGTGTGCCGCGCCGCCGCCGGGGACTGCCCCGGGTTCTGCGCCGGCGTTCGTGCTGCCCGAGGGTGGGTTGCTGACGTTGTGGGCGGACGGGGCCGGCAACGGGGTCTGCACGCTGTTCCGCCGGGGCGGCACCCGGTTCGCCGAGAGCGTCCGCGACGGGTTGGGCCGGACGGTAAGGATGGCGTACTTCGACGAGGACGGCCAGCTGACACGGATCATCAACGCTGAGTTCACGGCGGAGCCGGGGTCTGGGTCGACGGTGCAGACGCTGGCGGCGTCGCTTGGCTGCTCGACAGACGCGAGCGATGACGAGCCTCACCGGGTTGTTGGGACGGTGGAGTGGCACTGGAACCGGAACTCGTTCCCGGCCGGGATGCGGACAAGCTCGGTATTCACGGCGCTGAAGAACGTCCACAACACCTGGGAGAACAACAACAACTGTGCGGTGTCGCCGACGAGAGCGGCCTTGACTTCGACTACGAGGGCATAGCGAGTGCCAGCTTCGATGACACGGCGGGCGGCTGGGAATACGACGGGGTCTTCACGCTCGACTTCGGGTCGATGTTCGAGATCGGATGCCTGACTACCGCGATCGCGTGGCGAGCCAGAAGGTCAGACGGACGGGCAGCCTCTACCGGATGGTGGACAGTGATATCCGTCTGAGCGGGGAGCTTTCGACACGCCTCTCGGAGTGGTGTCCGTCCAGTGCCGGGAACTGTTGGGGTGTTGGTGTGGCAGGCAGGTACGACGTTCAGAGCCCTGTCACCCACGAGGTCGGGCACCGCGTCGGCTTCGGGCATGTCCTCGAACGCGACCCAGGTCATGCATGGCTGCACGACGGCATCGACGGGCAATTGCGGGACACCGGCCCTCAGGACGCACGAAGCCAACGATCCTGACAGTCAGCCGATAGTGGAGACAAGCTGGCGGTATCTCGGTAGGGGTGACGCGGAGGGGAACAACGAGAAGTACTAGACGGTCCCAGCGGGAGACAGTGGCGGCGAGGCGCACACACCGGCGAGGGGGTGCGGTTTGATGGCGGCACGGGCCGATCAGAACAGCCAGCGGCGGGCCTTTCGGGGTAGGGGGTGGTTGTCCCTTCTTCGGGGTGGGGGTGCGGTGGTGGTGGTGGTGGTGTTTGCTGCGCTGGTGCCGTCGGGCGGCGGTGGGGGCGGCGGTGGCGCTCCTGCTCCTGTGGCTGCTTGTCCTAAGCCAAGTGGTTTCTACTTCGAGGGGAGTTACTATTCGGCCCGTCCTCTGTTGGCTGCTGAGCCTGGCGAGTGGGTCGTCCCTGGCTGCTTCGACGTGATTGAACGCGGCCTCGACGGGAGTGTCAAGACAAACCTTTCCCCGGATGTTCCGAAGGAGGTGTTCCGGCTGAACAGGGTTGACCCGGCGGTCGCGGTTGTCGCGCACTGGTCCGATAGCGACTTTGCCTTCAACGTCTTTCTTCGTCGTTCGCTGTGCGTGTTTCCAGAGGATCCGGAAAGGATGTTGCCTTGCCTTGAGGAGGCCAGTCGTGCGTTGAGCCGGAGCCCGCTGGTGGAGGGCTTGCGGCCGCTGCCGGTGGCGGGCGAGGGGTCTGTGCCGGTCGTTGTCACCAGCGAGAAGGTCCCGTATTTCGGTGGTGTGGAGGAGCGGCCGCCGCGGTTTGCGCTCACGTTGGGCTGGGACAGCGACGCGGGTTGCCTGACCGTGAACGGGCTCTCCATGCTGTGGCCGCCCGGGACCTGGGTGAGCGCCGTCCCGGTGGTGGCGACTTTGCCCGACGGTGCGACGGCTGTGCCTGGTGATCGGCTGGTCGCCGCCGGCGGCTACACATCTGTCAACTACCTCGCTCCAGGCTCCCACATCTACCAGCTTCTCTCCCTGGAGGGGGCCTCGACCAGCTTGAGCGTTGCACGGGCGAACGCGGCTGGGTGTTCATCCTCGACCAGGACATCCCGATCGAGGTGACCGCGGCGAGCACCCCCGAACCGTAGCCCCCAAAGCCGTGGCCTGCCCAGACCCGACAGCCAGCCCCTCCGCGTCCCTCTCAGAGGCGCTGGATGGGGGGGCGCGACCCTCTACACCGGCTAGGTTGATGCTCCGCCGCCGGTCGTCGCGATACGTGCTGCTCGTTGTGGTGTGCACGCTGACGGGGCTGGTTGTGGGGCCCCCGTGAGGGGTCGGCGTTCACCCACGATTAACCTTGGCTTGAGTCACAACTGCGGTTAAGGACATCGATAGCAGGGGCGCTAACTGCCCATCAGCTCCCTGAATCGAATTGGTCAAGCCAACGCACATTGCTGGCGCTGGGCCTCGAAGCTCTGTAGAAACTCTCGTCGGCTGTCCACAGCTCGCAGTCAAGCATCTCCGCCAGGGCGAGGTAGTGAGCTTCGTAGACCGCGTTCTGTTGGAGGTGCACGGCCAGCTCCAGGGCTCTGCTATGCAGCCTCGGTGCCTCTCGTAGGCTAATTCCCGTCGCTAGCAGGCTTTGCAGCAGACGCGTTGCGTCCGCCACTGTCAGTTCGTTGCGCACGACGCGCCGGAGGAGTGCATTGGCCACTTCCACCGGCATCAGGTGGGGTGCGGCGGGTTGGGTCCCCTCGTTGTCCCAGGAGCGGGCGAGGGCGAATGCCTTGTCAGGGTGCTCCTCTGGAACCAGCCACTTGAAGGCCAGGCTCGCATCTATGACAACGAAACCGTCAAAGGGCACTTCTTGCTCTGCGGGCTTCGTGGAAGAGCTCGGCCGAGTCTCCGGGAAGTACCCTGTCGCCGAATACCTCCGTCCGCAACACTTCAAGCCGGTCTAATGCCTCCCGCCCAAAGGGCGGGCTCTCTACTGCCTGAGCCTCGTCTCTTGCCAGCTCCTTGTCTGTGGCCGTCTGACAGTACCGGCGCATGCTTATGCCCTTGAGGGCCGCGACGACCTTCAACCGGCGCTGAAGGGGAGGATCGAGATCCAGCGTCAGCCGCTTCTTCTTGGCTGCTATCGCGCCAACTCCCTGTTGAGTGGTCACCTTGAACTCTTGCGCAAATGCAGAAATGCATCCAAATTCGGTGCAGAGGCCACAAGGACTACGTGTCACCAGTCCGATTTCGTGCTGACACGCAGCGCGAGGGAGGGCGCTAAACGAGCTCGTCCTGCTCATCCACGCCCTCCACCTTGCCACCGAGCACGCGTTCGCTTGCCGGGTGAGGGCGTATCGTCCACCGCTCACCACCAGGCGTTGCGGCCAGGGCTCGGCCGTCGCCTCAAAGAGCACGGCGGCCGGCCGCTGCGGGGGGGCGCTACGGCCGCCGCAGAGGCTGCGTGTGCTCGGGCGAGCGGGCAGGTGGTCGCGGATCGCCCGGATCTGGGCGGCGGAGACTGCGAGCGCTCGGCTGAACGGCCCGGCTGGGCTGAAGGGCCAGGCTCGTTTCTGAGCCTAGAATCGCGCCGTGGGTGAACCGGACCCGACCTGGCTCGACGAGCTCTCCGAGTTCCTGCGCATTCCGAGCATCAGCGCCGAGGCGGCGCATGCGGCGGATGTCCGGGCGGCAGGGCAGTGGGTGTGCGACTTCGTCGAGCGCGCGGGCGGTGAGTGCTCGCTCGTGTCCGCTGGAGGCGGGCACCCGCTTGCGATCGGGGAAATGAGGGCATCCATTTCCCCGCAGAGCGCACCGACGGTGATTCTCTATGGCCACTTCGACGTCCAGCCCCCCGGAGACCCCGCGCTGTGGGACTCAGGGCCCTTCGCGCCAGAGATTCGAGACGGCTGGCTCTACGGGCGCGGCTCGGTGGACGACAAGGGGAACCTCTACCTGCTGCTGAAGGCAGCGGCGCTACACGCTGGCAGCGGGTCGCTGCCGGTCAACGTGCGCATCATCTGCGATGGTGAGGAGGAGACGGGCGGCCACTCCGTTGTCGGCTTCCTGGCCGACGACCTGCGGGGCGGCGACGCCTGCGTAATCTTCGACGGCATGATGCCGCGGCTCGATACGCCGTCGTTCGAGATCGGCACGCGCGGCCTCGCGTACTTCCGCGTCGAGGTGCGCACCGGTGCGCACGACCTCCACTCGGGCCTGTTCGGCGGGGCGGCGATGAACGCGCTCCATGGGCTCATGCAGGCGCTCGCTGCCGTCGTCTCGCTCCCCGACGAGCTGCGCGCCGGCGTAATCCCGCCCACCGCGGAGGAACTGAGCTCCTGGAACGAGTTGACCCCCGGCCGTGACGCGCTCGCGCAGGAGGGCGCACGCCCGATCGACGCGGCAGCCGCTGAGGAGTTCTACCTGCGAACGCTCGCGTCCCCCGCCGTTGACGTCAACGGCCTGAGTGGGGGCGAGGCCGACCTTGTCAAGACGCTCCTTCCCGTGTCTGCTCACGCGCACGTCTCGATCAGGCTTGCGCCGGGCCAGGATGTCGAGGCGATCTCGTGGGCGTTCGAAGAGCTTCTCCGTGGAGCGCTCCCGCTGGGCGCCGAGCTCGAGGTCAGGCGCGTGAACGCGAGCCCAGCTGGCCGTATCGATCCGGAAGCGCCCGCGCTGGAGCTGGCGCAGCGAGCCTTCGAGGAGGTGCTGGGAGCCCGCCCGCTCCTGACCCGCTCCGGCGGGACGCTCCCGATCGTGCCTGCACTGCAAGCCAAGGGTATCCCAACCGTCCTGACGGGGTTCGGTGTACCGGGGCACAACGCCCATGCCCCCCGAGCGCCTGCTTGTCCGCTACATCCCGGACGGCGTCGCGGCGGCCCAGCGGATGCTGAGCGCGTTCAGCGAGCTGCCGACGCGCGGCCTCGGCGGCTGATCAGCGAGCGACGGTCGCGCGCACGTCGGGCGGCGCATGGATCTTGGCGTGCTCGTCGTCGTGGACGAGCCAGGCGTGGCCGAACCTGCGCATCTCGGCAATCACCGGGAGCAGCGCTAGCCCCCTCTCGGTCAGCTCGTACTCGACGCGAGGCGGCGACTCCGGATAGCTCGTGCGGACGACGAGGCCAAGCTCCTCGAGCGTGTCGAGCCGCTCGGAGAGGGTGCGCGGGCTGATGCCCGGGCAGGCGCGCTCGAGCTCGGAGAAACGGCGCGCGCCCTCAGAGAGGTCGTGGACGATGAGCGCCGTCCACTTGGCTCCGAGGATCTCTGCTGTGCACGCGACAGCGCAGTGCTCATCGTGGACTGGCCGCATCGTGCGCACGCCGCCATCTTAGCCGTGACCAACGCCCTGGAAACGGTGCCGCGGGTCAGTTCCAGGGCGATGGGTCAGTCCCAGGGGGGCGGGTTGTGGACCCAGCGTCCGCCGACCATGGTGGCCACGACCTCGACATCGACGAGCTGGTGCGGCTCGACTGCGAGCGGGTCAGCGCTCAGCACGACGAGGTCGGCGAGCGCGCCCGGAACGAGGCGGCCACGGGTGCGCTCGGCGCCCTCGAGCCAGACGGGGTTTCGGGTCGACGCCACGAGCGCATGCTCAACCGTCAGCGCTTCGTGCATCCGCCAGCCCGGCCGGTCGTCTGCGGTCCGCAGGACCGCGGCGCGAATGCCCGCGAGCGGGTCGAGCTCCTCCAAAGGGGCGTCTGAGCCGTTGGCGAGCAGCGCGTCCGCCTCCCATAGCGACCGGTAGGCGTAGGCCCCCTCGAGCCGATCTGACCACTGCTCGTCGACGAGATCGCGGTCTGAGGGAGCGTGCGAGAACTGCACGGAGCACGCGACGCCCAGCGCGGCGAATCGGTGCAGGTCGTCACGGCTGACGAGCTGCGCGTGCTCGACGCGCGGGCGGATTCCACGGGGAGCCCAGGCGTCTCGCGTTGCCTCGAGCGCGTCGAGCGCATCCCTGTTGGCCTGGTCGCCGATCGCGTGCACCGCGACCGGCCAGCCTCGGCTCGCCGCCTGGCGGACCAGCTGGGCAAGCTCGGCTGGCTCCATCAGCGCGACGCCGCTCCCATCGAGGAGGTGCGCCGTCCCTGAGCCGAGCGCTCCGTCCAGGAAGGCCTTCAGGTAGCCGACTCGCAGGAAGCCGTCGCCGAAGCCAGGGGCGATCTCGAGCTCGGAGAGCAGCTCAAGCCGGCTGTGTGGGAGCGACTGCCACACGCGCAGCGGCAGGCGGGCCTCCGCGTGGAGGGCCTGCCAGTGGCCGAGCGCGCCCTCGGCACCGTCCTTGTCGTGCACGCCCGTGACGCCGCGCGCGCTCGCGGTACGGAAGGCCTCCCGCATTGCCGCTCGCACCTCCGACGCCGTCAGGTTCACGTGCGTCTCGAGGAACCGCCAGGCGGGCCCCTCGCGCAGGACCCCGGAGGGGGCTCCATCGTCGGCCGTCTCGATGATGCCTCCCTCAGAGCTGAGGTCTCCGGCGCGATCGAGTGCGGGCGAGTTGAGCCAGAGCGAGTGGCCGTCCTTCGAGGTCAGCGCGACTGGCCGGTCCGGCGCCGCGCGGTCGAGCAGTGCTCGGATCGGTCGGGTAGACGGGAGCCTCGGGCTCCGCCAGCCACGCCCGAGCAGCCACTGTCCGGGCGCGAGGTCAAGAGCAGCTGCACGGACGCGCTCGAGCATCTCGTCGAGCGATCGGCATCCGTCGAGCACAAGCTGGCCCTGCGCGACTGCCCAGCTCGGAAAGTGAACGTGCGCATCGACGAACCCCGGCACCACGCAGCGTCCCTTGAGATCAATGCGGTCGGGTGTGGGAAGGGCGAGCTCGTGCGTGCCGACTCCGCCCGAGATGCGCTCGCTGGCGATCGCGAGCGCCCTCGCCAGCGGCAGCGAGTCGTCGAGGGTGCGGATAGTGCCGTTCTCGAGAATCACGGTGGTGGCAGACGCGCAGATGCAGGATACGGTGCGGCGCCGCTCCTCATGCCAACGATCGAGAGCCTGCCGCCTTGAGAAGCGAAAGCGTTCGCGCAAGCAACGCAGCCTGCCAAGACGGCGCCTGACGCGCTCGCGGACGGCACGCGCATCGGCGAAGGTAGAATCGCCGCCGTCGTGTCCTACGACTGGCTGTCGGAAGAGCAGCGCGAGGTTCGCGAGCTGGTGCGCACGGTCGTCCGTGAGCGCGTCGCGCCGCGCGCCACCGGGATCGACGAGACCGCGGAGTTCCCGTGGGACGTCGTCGAGGCGTTTCGCGAGCACGAGCTGTTTGGCCTCTCGCATGTCGAGCGCTACGGCGGCTCGGGTATCGGCACGCTGATGATGCTCATCGCGATCGAGGAGACCTCGAAGGCATGCGCAACGAGCGGCCTGATCCTCGCGGTGCAGCAGCTCGGCTCGATCCCGATCGCGCTCGCGGGGACCGACGAGCTGAAGGATCGCTACCTGTCCAAGCTCGTGACGGGCGAGACGCTGGCGGCCTACGCGCTCACCGAGCCGGGCTCCGGCTCAGACTCGGCAGCGATGAGGACCACCGCCCAGCAAAACGGCGATGCGTACTTCCTCACGGGCGGCAAGCGCTTCATCACGAACGCCGGAGTCGCGGGCGTGTACGTCGTGTTCGCGAGAACCGATTCGCACGACGTTCACAAGGGCATCTCGGCCTTCGTCGTCGAGCCCGACTTCCCCGGCTTCGAGGTCGGGCGAATCGAGCCGAAGATGGGCATCAAGGGCTCGACGACCGGGGAGATCTTCTTCAACGAGTGCCGCGTACCGGTCGAGAACCGCCTTGGTGAGGAGGGGGAGGGGTTCACCGTTGCCATGCGCGTGCTCGACCGCTCGCGCCCGGGCGTTGCGGCGCAGGCCCTGGGTATCGCCCAGGGCGCCATCGACTACGCGGTCGACTACGCGAAGACGCGCGAGACGATGGGCAAGCCGATCAGCGAGCACCAGCTGATCGCGGCCAAGCTCGCGGAGATGGAGACGCGCACGGAGGCCGCCCGTGGTCTCCTGTACAGGGTCGGGCGGATGATCGACGAGGGCGTCGACGGTCCCGCGCTGACGAAAGCCTCCGCGCAGGCGAAGCTGTTCTGCTCCGACACCGCGATGGCTGTCGCGACCGACGCCGTCCAGGTGCTCGGGGGCTATGGGTACATTCGCGAGTACCCCGTCGAGCGCATGATGCGTGACGCGAAGATCACGCAGATCTACGAGGGCTCCAACGAGATCCAGCAGCTCGTCATCGCCCGCGAGATGCTGCGGGAGGCCCGCGCGAACCTCCTGGCCGACGCCTGAGCCCGGCGCGGCCTGACCCTGGGCGATGCTGAGGCACGGCTTCTACCAACCGTCTCGTACCGAGAGGGAGTCACGCAGGAGGGACCCACAATGCCATTGACCATCCATCAGCCGTCCGATCGCCCGAGGCCTAGTGGCTACAACGAGGCGGCGAGCGGCGGCGGGGTCATCGCGATTGCAGGCCAGGTGGCCGCCGAGCACGTTCTGGCTGCCGGGGGCGGTTGCGTGCGGCAGTTCGGCTCGGCGCTGGCTCGCTTCCGGGAGGTTCTGGACTCCGCCGGGGCCGACCCCGACGACGTCCTGCTGCTGCGGATCTACGTGACGGACATCGAGGCCTACCGCGCCAGCACGAAGGAGCTTGGCCCTGCGTTTCGGGAGACCATGGCCGGGCACTTCCCCGCCTCGACGCTCGTTGAGGTGTCGAGCCTGGTCGACGAGCGAGCCGTTGTCGAGATCGAAGGTCTTGCGGCCGCAGGCTGATCGGACGCTCGTGGAGCACGACCACGCGGCAGGAACGCTTGTCTCGCGGCTGGCCGGCGTCGTGGAGGCCCAGCTCGAGCGGCCGGCGCTCTTGGAGGCGGACGACGTCTGGAGCTACCGAGAGCTCTGGGCCCGCACCGAGCGGGTCGCGCGCGCCCTGCTTGAGCGCGGGGTCGAGCAGGGGAGCCGAGTCGGGCTTGTTGGGGGCAACAGCGCCGACTACATCGTTGCCTACTTTGGAATCATGCGTGCCGGCTCGGCCGCGGTTGTGCCGAATCCGCTGCTTGGCGCCGATGAGCTTCGGCGACACCTCCAGCTCGCAGAGACGGCGACGACGCTCCTCGGCGAGTTGGCCGCTGATACCAGCGAGGCGCTGACCGAGGGGGCTGGCGCCCTGCCGATCGCCGACCTCGAGGCTGTCGGCAGCGAGCCGCTGCCCTCACCGGCAGCCTCCGATGCGGCCCTGCTCATTCCGGCGACCGGCAGCACCGGCGAGCCAAAGAGCGTCGTGCTGACGCACGCGACGATGGTGCACGCCGCCGATCAGCTCGCCTCGGCGTTCCCGACGGTGCGCGAGGACGTCACGATCTCGCTTCTGCCGCTCCATGCATCGATCTACAAGCAGGTGATTCCGATCGTGTTCGCAGGAGGCGCTGTCGATGTCCTCCCACGGTACGACCCCGAGGCCGTGAGCCGCGCGTGCGGGCGCGGGACGACGTCGGATGCTGTCCCCCCACCGTGATCGCGAGGCTGCTCGAGTCCGCCGATCATGCGGCGCTCAAGCGCCTTCGCTGGATCATGTTCGCCTCCGAGCCAATGCCGCCCGCGGTGCTCGAGCGCTGGTGGGAGTGCGTGCCGGGCGCGAAGACCTATGAGTTCTACGGGACGACCGAGCTCTTGACCGTCACGCAGGCCAGCCGCGACGTCCTCGTGCAGGAGCCCCGCGCCGTCGGCGTACCCTTTCCGAGCTCCGAAGTCCGGGTCGTCGGTCAAGATGGAATGGATCAGCCCCTGGGGGAGGAGGGCGAGATCCTCTGCCGCAGCCCCGCGGTCATGCAAGAGTACTTTCGTGACGAGAGAGCGACCGCCTCGGCACTCACGGAGGACGGTGCGATGCGCACTGGGGATCTCGGCATGTTCGACGACAGTGGGCGGCTCCACCTGACGGGGCGGCTCAAGGACATCATCATCAGCGGAGGGTTCACGGTCGCGCCGGCCAAGATCAAGGCCGTCGCGTGCAGCCATCCGGCAGTCGCGGAGGCGATGGTCGTCGGCATCCATGACAGCCGGTGGGGTGAGACGCCGGTGGTCGTCGCTGTGCCGAGGAGCGGCAGCCGCCTCACGGCGGGAGAACTTCTCGGCCACTGCCGTGGCAGGCTTGCACGCTTCAAGTGCCCCTCGGCCGCCGCGGTCACGCACGAGCTGCCCACGACCGGCATTGGCAAGGCTAAGAAGGCGCCGATTCGCGAGGCGATCCAGCGAGGAGAGCTTGAGCTTGAGCGAGCGCGTTAACGCCGCGGCGCTGCTCGAGCGCCATCGCCAGGCCACGGGCTGGCGCGCGCTCGCGCGGGCGATCACGCTGGTCGAGAACACGCCGCCGTGGGACGTCGACCTGCCGCCGCCCGCTGAGCTGGTCCACACCATCGGCGTAACCGGCCCACCGGGGTCTGGCAAGAGTACGCTGGTCGGCCGGCTGATCGAGTCGTTCGCGGATGCCGGCGCGCGCGTTGGCGTCGTTGCGATAGACCCGTCGAGCCCGATTTCCGGCGGCGCCGTCCTTGGCGATCGCGTGCGGATGGAGGAGCACCTTGAGCGGGAGGGCGTGTACGTCCGCAGCCTCGCCAGCCGCGGCTCGCACGGAGCGCTCGCGAGCTCGGCGCGCAACGTGGCGCGGCTGCTCGAGGCCTCGGGCTCCTTCGACGTCGTCATCATCGAGACGGTTGGCGCCGGCCAGACGGAGGTCGCGATCGCCGGCCTCGCGGACTCCGTGACGCTGGTGACGGTTCCAGGTCTCGGCGATGCCGTCCAGGCGATCAAGGCCGGGCTCATGGAGGTTGCCGATCTCGTTGTCGTCAACATGGCTGATCGGCCGGGCGCAGCCGAGACGATGCGCCATTACCGCCTGACGCTCGGGCACGACGTCGACGTCCTCAAGACGGTAGCAACGGAGGGGGAGGGGATCGACGAGCTGCGCGAGAAGCTCGAGAGCCGATGGGCCGAGCTCGTCGAGTCGGGCTCGCTCGGCGAGATGCGACAGCGGAAGGAGCTCGCCGAGGCGACGCTCGTTGCGGAAGAATGGGTTCGCACGTGCGCCCAGAACTGTGATGGCGCGAGCGCGTCGACGATGAGGGAGGCGGTCAGCGTTATCCTCGAGGAGGCAGCGACGAGATGGCGACACTAGAGGAGCCTCGAGAAGAGCTTCGGGCGGAGAGCGCCGCTGACAGGGCGCGCCGGGCCGAGGACCGTTGGCGCAAGGAGCGGCTACCCGGTGACTACGAGCGCGTTGCCCCGCGCCGCGAGCAGTTCGCGACCGGCTCGAGCATCCCGATCAAGGACGTCTACACGCCCGCTGACGTCGAGGATCTCGACCCGCTCGAGGACATCGGCCTGCCGGGCGAGTATCCGTACACGCGGGGCGTGCACGCCAGCATGTACCGGGGCAAGCCCTGGACGATTCGCCAGGTCGCCGGCTTCGGCCAGGCCGAGGATACGAACCGCCGCTACAAGTACCTCCTTGCGCACGGCGAGACCGGGCTCTCCACAGACTTCGACCTGCCGACGCTGCTGGGCCACGACTCCGACCACCCCGTCTACCACCGCGAGGTCGGCAAGATCGGCGTGGCCGTCGATAGCGTCGTCGATGCCCACGCGCTCTTCGAGGGGATCCCGCTCGCGGAGATCTCGACGTCGCTGACGATCAACGCCTCCGCGGCGCCCGTGATGGCGATGTACGCGGTTGTCGCCGATGAGCTCGGTGTGCCCGGCGCAAAGCTGACGGGGACCGCGCAGAACGACATCCTCAAGGAGTACACGGCCCAGAACGAGTTTATCTTCCCGCCCGAGCAGTCGATCGACCTCGTCGTGGACACGATGGAGTGGGGTGCCAAGGCGATGCCGCGGTTCAACCCCGTCAACGTGAGCGGCTACCACATTCGCGATGCGGGAGCGACGGCCGTCGAGGAGCTCGGCCTCACCCTGAGCGCAGGGCTCACCTACCTCGAGCGTGCGGTCGCGCGGGGTATTCAGCCCGACACTGTTGCGCCGCGCGTCTCGTTCTTCTTCAACCTCGCCAACGACTTCCTCGAGGAGATCGCAAAGTTGCGCGCGGCCCGCCGGCTCTGGGCGCGGCTGATGAAGGAGCGCCTGGGGTGCACGGAGGCGCGCTCGCTGCTCATGCGCACCCACGTGCAGACCGCGGGGGTGTCGCTGACCGTCCAGCAGCCCCTGAACAACATCGCGCGGGTGGCGATTCAGGCGCTGGCTGCCGTGCTGGGTGGCACGCAGTCGCTGCACACGAACTCGCTCGACGAGGCGATGGCGATTCCGTCCGAGGAGGCCGTCAAGGTCGCCGTTCGCACGCAGCAGATCGTGTTGCACGAGACGGGCGCCGCCGACGTGGTTGACCCGTTCGCCGGCTCGTACTACGTCGAGAGCCTGACGACCGAGCTCGAGGAGCGCTCGCGGGAGCTCATCGAGCAGATCGACGGGATGGGCGGCCTCGTCGAGGCAATCAAGGACGGCTACGTGCAGCAGCGCATTGCCGACTCGGCCTGGGAGCAGCAGGTTGCGGTCGAGAAGGGCGACAAGGTCATCGTCGGCGTGAACGGGTTTCGGGACGAGGACGAGGCCGGGACGCCGATCGAGATCTTCAGGCTCGACGAGGGTGTCGTCGAGCGGCAGATGGCCCGGCTCAAAGACACGAAGCGCACGCGCGAGGAGGCGCGGGCGGCGCGCGCGCTGAGGGCTCTCGCCGTCGGTGCCGGCGCCAGCGGCAACGGTCGCAACCTCATGCCCGAGATCGAGGAGGCCGTGCGCGCACGCTGCACGGTTGGGGAGATCTGCGACACACTCCGCGAGGAGTGGGGCGAGTTCAAGCCCGTCAGCGTCTTCTAGGTCATCGATGGCCGACATGCCGATCAAGGTGGTCGTCGCCAAGCCGGGGCTCGACGGCCACGACCGCGGCGCCAAGGTGGTCGCGCGCAGCCTGCGGGACGCTGGCATGGAGGTCGTCTACACGGGCGTCTTCCAGTCGCCTGAGTCGATCGTCAAGACCGTGCTGCAGGAGGACGCCCAGGTGCTCGGCATCTCGAGCCTCTCGGGTGCCCACATGGAGTACACGGAGGCCGTCAAGGACCTGCTCGAGCAGCATGGCATTGACGACCTGCTCGTGCTCGTCGGCGGCACCATCCCGGACGAGGATGCCGTGCAGCTGAAGCAGCTCGGGGTCGCCGAGGTCTTCGGCCCCGGCACGCCGACGGCGGCGATCGTCGAGTTCATCCGGGCAAACGCCCCGGCCCGCACGTTCAGCTAGCGGCGGATCCCGGCCACGGCGGTAGCTCCGGGTCTTTCCGGGCCGGAGCGCCGACGCTGCCCGCTCTGTGGGTACCTGGGGCTGAGGGGCCGAGGCAATGCTGGAGGCGGCCCCTGCCGAGCTTCGGGCTGGCCGCGGGCGAGGCCCGCAAAGGCAAGCACGCAGCCGAGACAGCAGGCGGCCACACCGCGCTCCCCCGAGGGGCGGCCAGGGCGGGGGATAGCCTGTCCCGGCCAGGCTGTCGGGGTGTTGGCGGGGCTACGGTTCGAGGGTGCTCGCCTCGGTGACCTGGATCGGGATGTCTGGGTTGAGGATGAACACCCAGCCGCGGTCGCCCGCGCAGCGCTCGAGCCGGTCGAGGTCGCCCTGCAGGGAGAGGAAGCGGGGGGACGTATGGGTAGGGGGGATCGATGATGGCGCTGACGGGTCTGTAGCCGCCGCTGGCTGTCAGCTCGTCGCCGGGCGCAGCGGTGGCCCCATCGGGCAGCGTCACCACCACCGGGTTGGCGCTCATCTGTGTGCCGGCCGGCCAGATCGCCGGGATCCCGTTGAGGGTGAGGCAGCCGCGGCTGCTGTCATGGGCGAGGGTGAGCGCAAACAGCGGCGTCCGCTCCCCGACATCCTCGAACACCCTGATCAGCGTGGCGACACCGACCGGCAACGAGCCCACACCTGCCACCGCCGGTTCGGGTTTCAGGGCACTGTCGGGGGACGAGCCCGACCCCGCCGCCGCTGGTCGTTTCAGGGCGTGGTTGGCTTCCTCCAGGCAGCGAGGCCGCTCCTCGCTGTCCAAAACCTGCACACCCCCAAAGCAACATACGCTGTCAGGCTGGGGTCTGCCGGCGTTTGGGGGATAGGGGGCAACGACCGCGACCGCCGGGTCGATCCCCGCCAGCCGAAACACCTCGACTGGCCGATCCGGGGAAGGGGGCACGTCCGGTTGATCCACGCAGCCGCCGGGGAAGAACCCCTCCCCCAACGACCCGGCGGGCTCGTCAACCGGCAGAGCGCCGACCCCATAGACACCCCCCTCGAAATACATCGTCGAGATCGGAGAGCACGCGGCCTCGCCCCCGTCCCCGCCACAGCCCCCGCAACCACGGCCAGCACCGCCACCACAACCACCACCCCCGCAACTCGCGGAAGGGAACAGCGGGCCGGCTTCCCCACACCCGGACAAGGCCCCGCCGGCCGTTCCCGGTTGCTTTCCTCTACCTGTGCCTCCAAGAGACCGTGCCCCCTCCGCTGCGATGTGCCCTCTTTAGCTGTCTTGTGCTTTGATCGTCTAGTCTTTGACCGTCTAGTACTTGGCATTGTTCCCCTGCGCTTCACCCTTGCCGAGATACCGCCAATTTATCGCCAGCAGCGGGTCGCCGAGGTTTCTCGGGAGGCCGACCGTCCTGATGTGCTGCACCCCGCCCCCGTGCATGACCTGGCCTTGTCGCTGACGTGGTTGAAGCCGGCGCGGTGCTCGACCTCGTGGGCAACGAGGCCCAAGAAGTCGTACCTGCCCGCTACCCCAATACCCAGCAAAGGCCCGGATGCGGACACCAGCCGGGGGTCGTGTCGTCAATCTCTGAGTTGAGGCGGATGTCGCTCTCGAGGATGATGTTGCCGAGCGAGGTGAGGGCGGTGTCCTCACACGCGATTGCAGTGTTGGCGCAGGGCATCCCAGCCATCGTCCCGTAGTCGACCGTCCACACGCTGTCGGTGGTGCTGGTCGCAGACGCAGAGGTCGTTCTGCCGTAGCTGAAGCTCAGCGTGCTGTTGTCAGGGACACCGCACCAGTTCGTGTTTTTCTACCAGACGTCATGGGCGCTCTTCAGCTGTTCGAGTACTTGGCTCGTCTGGAAAGCGGCCGGGAACTAGTTTCGGTTCCAGTGCCACGTCGGTGTCCCCGCGACACTGAAGACCGAAGGATTGCGCGAGCTCGTCGAGCAGCTCAGCGCCGCGAGCGAACGCTGCGCGACTCCCATCGCCGCCGCCAGCGCGCGACCTGGCGACCTAGACGCCGACACCGCTGAGTAGAGCGCGTTTATGACCCGCGTTAGCTAGCAGTCCTGGTTGAAGTACTCAAGCCGTCTCGTCCGGCCCAGCTGGTCACGGACGCTCTCAGCGAACCGGGTCCCATCCATACGGGAATCTGAGTTGTCCTTTTGGGTCTGGTTGGGCCTTGGTGGGGGGGTGGTTGGTGGCGGGGGGTTGGTGCCCCTGGTGGTGTGGGGCCTGTCGGGTGTTGGGCCAA
>JAPOVR010000150.1 GCA_026708005.1 Actinomycetes bacterium | reverse complement strand
CCCTACCTACCGTAATCACGTCTGGGCCTACGATCTGATGGCGGCCCGAACCCACGACGGCCGGCCCTTGCGGCTGCTGACCGTGGTAGACGAGTACACTCGGCAATGCCTGGCGATCAAGGTGGCCCGGCGCATCCGGGCCGACGATGTGCTCTCCAGCCTCACGGAGCTGTTCGTCGCTCACGGGTCTCCCGCGCACCCGGGCGCGGACAATGGCCCCCAGGGTTCACCAACCGGGCCGTGCGGACCTATAAGCCCTGGCACAAACACCGGGGACAGGTCACCGTCCGATGCTGAGGAGCTCACTGGGGTTGTTCGGCTGACGCAATCCCTCTTGGAAGAGCAGTCGCAAAGGCGGGTCCTCCTTGCTGTCCCCTCACGTCGTGCAGCAAAGGTCTTCTATTCTAGACTTCAAGAACTCGAGGTTCCATACGATAATCGAGCGATTGATCGCGATGAGCTAGACGACCTATATCGCCTCGCTCGAGCTTATAGCCGATTGGTGGAAGAGCCTAACAACAGCGTCGCTGCTGCTACTGCGATCGTGCTCAACTGTGCTCCCACCACTAGGAGACTCCGTTCTCGGGAACTTCTCGAGCTTGGGTACAGACATGGCGAGCGGATTGCCTCGCTGCTGAATAGCGGTCTTGTACTCGGTGGTCCGTTAGAAAAAGGTATCAAATTAGCTAGGTTAAACCTTGAACAGCTCCAGGAGTCCGAGAACATCGGCGAGACTCTCGTCGAGCTCACTGGCTGCACGAGCGCAGATACCATGAGCGACCTCGAAGAGGCCTCAGCATCGGGAGAGATTCTAGCTATTGAACCTGGAAGAGTAACAGTCATGACGGTCCATTCATGCAAGGGACTTCAAGTCGATATCACCATACTTCCCTCTGTAGATCCAGGCGAATACGAGCGTGATCTTATCGGAGCTCGTAAGGAAGAGCGGCGGCGCCTCCTGTATGCCGGAATCACACGCGCGATCGACAAAGTTTATCTCACGTTCTCAAGGCGACTATATGGGCCAAAACGTTACGGTGATACGACCGGAGGCTCGGCTAGAAAGCACGCATCCTGTTTCATTGACGACATTTGCGATTGCATGGGAATCCAACCTTAGCCAGGGGATCAATTTCTGCGTAGACCCCTCGGTGCTTGACGGCTTCGTTGCCCGCGCTTTGAGCTTCTGCGGAGGCAGCACCACGTCGCAGACGCTCGGCTTGCACCCAAAACATGAGCCGATCCTACGAGCAGTCGGTGCTTTCCCATCCAGCGACTCCCAATGCGGGCTCCTACGGTCTTTGTCCCACCCTCACCACCTTCGTCCTCTGCACCAGCGCGCAAGCGAGCTAAAACCTTCGGGCATCTACCACGGCTTTGAGGCAACTTCGCATTACATAACGTGATCCCCCCACGGCTGGACCAGCAGGCTTCGAATTGATTATATCCCAGCTATGAACCTGCAAACTCCCGGTTATAGGCCCACCATGGACTGTACGGTCTGCTTCGGTCTGTTTGCGTCTGTTCCATAGATCGACTGCTCATACAGTCCTTCCGAGAACCTAAGACAGCACGATTCAGTAATATTCTGAAGGTGCTGTCAGGCCGGCGCTGTTAGACATCTGTAGTGGCCTCCAATCGAGTTACGCACTCCTCAAGCACAGCGATGCGAGCGCATTACCGAGCGTCGCAATGGTCAAGGAGGCACCCGCAGGAGGCTCACGGGCCCGGCACAGGCCATTTCTTTGGGCAGCTGACGAAGAACAGATGCACCGCCTGCTGCATGTCCGTAGGCTTATCTCACACCACCAGGTGGGAGCGAGACCTTGTTTGACGTAGGCGCCGAGTACCGGAGAACGGATCTGCATGACGCCCTGGGTGGCCAGCGTCAGGGCGGGATCAATACGCCACGAGACCGTCCACTCATCCTGCTGGTCACGGGCGAGAGCGGGACGGAGTACGGCTACGCGGATGGCTGGGCGTCCGACGGCACCTTTCGCTACTACGGTGAAGGCAAGCGCGGCGACATGACTTTCGTACGAGGGAACACAGCTATCCGCGACCACACGGTCAACGGCAAAGATCTGCACCTCTTCGAGTCGTCTCGCGCACGGTTCCTTCGCTATCTGGGCCAGATGGTCTGCGGCAGATATGAGCTTGTCGGTGGCGTGCCGGACGTAGACGGGAACCCTCGCACGGCCATCGTCTTTTGTTTAGTGCCGCTTGAGTCTGTGGCCGACGGGCACGATTTCGGGATTCGCTGGTCAGACAGCGATGAGGTCGAGCTTTGGGAGATGCCGGTAGCGGAGTTGAGCGGACTGGCAACCGGCTCTGCTGGCGAGGAGCCTCCTGCCCACGCTGTCGTCACCACTGTCTTCAGAAGGAGCCGGGCTGTTCGAGCGTTCGTGTTGCGTAGAGCCAGAGGCAGCTGCGAAGCATGCCGAGCCAAGGCCCCATTCATTGACTCCTTCGGAAAGCCATTTCTGGAGACTCACCATCTCCGTCGCCTTTCAGACGGTGGGCCGGACGATCCCGACTGGGTGGTAGCCGTGTGTCCCAACTGCCACAGACGCGCGCATCATGGCTTCGATGCGAAGCGGTTCAATGAGCAGCTGATCGACCTGCAGCTGCCGCGGAGGCGTCTTGACTAGGAGGCGCCGGATGGTTCGAATTAGGCTCGTGAGTCGCTGCAGCCGAATCGCTCCGTGCTGAAGAGATTCAGACGCAGACGAAAGCCGGTTCACTCGAGCGAGAGTCAGCTTCGCATGGACCAGAACACCCCGAAAACCCGACGCGGTCTGATTGGGGGCAGGCACTACACGGACTACGTAGACGAGGTCAAGGACCTTCGGCAGGATGACGACGATGCCAGCGCTGAGAGCCTGGTGCTGAGTTGGTCGACGCGACGGAGGCTAAGTCGTGGGCAGAGAGTTGCGGCATCGCTCCCTGGTACTACGAGTAGTTGGCGATCAGCTGCCGGAAACGGGGAGAGAACCAGAAGGAGGTCGCAATCCTTGAGCGCTTTTCACGCGCCCAACATGCCTCGGGCTCATGCTACCGAGACTCCACAAGCGCCTCGAGAAGGCTTGGTCCCGTCCGAACGATTGAGCGGCTTTCAGGGAGAGGGGCGCCTCGCCTGAAGTCACTGCGAGACGCTGCTCAAGCGTGCCGAGGGCGATGCGCTCGAAGACAGCGAGCATCGAGGAGGTGATGACCTGCGTCTCTGGGGTTGGTCTGCCTTCGGTGTGGGGGTGTGGGTGGGGGATGTTGTGCCGCGTGGGCGGGAGGCGCGGGGGCAGGTCATCAAACATGGTGTGGGAGGCCGGGGTGGTCTTGGCGCGGGGGTTGGTTGGTGGCGGGGGTTTGGGGGGGCTTGGGGTGAGGGGGGCAGAGGTACTGGCGCTGGTGTAGGGAGGGTGCGGTGGCGTGCGGGCCGCTCAGACCAAACGGCCGGGGTGGTTGGAGGGGCGCAAGACGCGCGGCCGGGGCGGTGGTCGCCGGCCGGGTCTCTGGGGGAAGCGGCCGAGGGGGGGGGACCTTTCTGGGCTCGACGCGTCGGCGGGGGGTCGTCACCTGGGCGGCGGCGGGGTGTTGGCGGTCCTGGTGGTGTGGGGCCTGCTGGGTGTTGGCCGTGCCCGGCCCCCGGCCGGCGCTGCCGTGCCCGTTGGCCGGACAGCCGGGGCTGCGCCCTGGGGGGCCATGAATTGTGGGGCCGGCTCGTGGGCTTGGGCAGGGTACGGCTACAGGCCGTGTCGCTGCCCTGCCGCCGAGCCTGGGGCTGGACGGCCGGCAGCAAGCGGGCGGCCCCTTGCGGCTGCCGGCCGCGTTAGGGCGAGACACACCCGGCAACGCCCTTGCGATCAAGGTGGCCCGGCGTGTTCCCGGGCCGACAAGTGTGCCTCCCACAGGCCTTCCGCCCACCCGCGACCCGCGCGCGGACAACGCACCCAGGTTCACCAACCGGGCCGCGCCGGCCTGGCTAGGCCGCGCCGGTCACCCGCCCGCTCTTCACCCAGCCCGGCAGCCCCAGAGAGGGAACGGCCACACCCAAAGAAGGCTTCAACAGCAAACCCCGGTAACCGGCCACACAGACCGCGAGATCCTCCACACCCTCCAGGAAGCCCAGGCCCCCAGTCGAAAACTTGCGCCACACCCACAACCCAGCCCCCACCCCCACCGCCAGCCGATACCACCACACCAACACAAACCCCCGCACAAACACTCGGGCAGGTCAAGGCGGGTTTGCCTCTGGGGCTGGCCGGTGGGTCCGGTCCGGCTGAGGCCTATTTTGTCAATCGCGTCTGGGTCCACAGGTTCGCTTGGCGGCTTGAACCCCGCGGCAGCTCCTTGCCCGCTCACTTGGCGCCCAAGCGGAACGGAAGCTGTCCGGACCCGCGCCCAAGCTGTGTGCGAGGCAAATGAGCCTGGCGCTCTGGCAGGCGAACCATCCGCTGGAGGTACTGCAGTGCAGCCCCAAGGCGGGTTAGGCGGCAGGGTCCGTCGCCCAGGCTTGACAGAGCGCTGGCGGGAGCCTATCCTGCCCTCCAGCAAAAACATATAAGCCACTGCCCGTTCGGGTGCCCCCCTTGGGGAGAATAGGGAAGGCGGTGAGAGTCCGCCGCGGTAGCGCCACTGTAAGCGGGATTTGGAGCCGGAGTCCACTGTCGGAATTTCGATGGGAAGAGCCCGGCAGAAATAGATCCGCCCGCGAGCCAGGAGACCTGCCAGAACGGGAGGTGACCGCTCTCCGCAGCAGGGAGGGTCCCTCGGTCGTCGGGTCGTAGTCCCGTTCTGAGCGAAACCATCACCTCCGACGGAGGAGCCGTTGGAGGTGTTTTTTGAGGACCGTAGGACTGACCACGCTGCGTGGCTATCGCCAAGCAGGTGTTACTACCAGATTGGTGGTTGGTTCCTCCTTCCTCGTTTCGCTAGCTCTGGCGACAGCTCTGGCTTCGCTCTGCGTTGGCCCTGTGGCTATACCTTCTAGCCATGTCGCTGCGATTCTGCTGTCTTCTTTTGGACCAGATGTCGTCGCCTTCGGTCGCACTGAGCAGCTAGTTGTTGAGCAGATCAGGCTTCCCAGGATCCTTGTTGGTGCTTCGGTTGGTATGGCTCTTGGGCTCGCGGGTGCAACGATGCAAGGCCTGTTCCGTAATCCGATGGCTGATCCTGGGATCATCGGCGTTTCCGCCGGTGGCGCTGTGGGGGCAGTAGTTGCTATCGCCACAGGGATGTCTGGGCTCTTCTTTCTTGCGCTTCCATTATTCGCATTTATTGGTGCTATTGCGGCCTCCTTTCTGGTTTATGGAATAGCTGTCGCTGGTGGGCGGTTCTCCATGGCTACTCTCCTGCTTGCTGGAGTCGCGGTTAATGCTTTTCTCGGCGCAGTCGTCTCAGCAGTGGTCATCTCTCTCTCCGAGAATAACGCAGTCCGGGAGATTTTGTTCTGGCTGGCGGGAGGCCTGGACTCGCGCTCCTGGGAGCATCTGCAAATTGCCTCACCACTTATCTTGGGTGCCGGTGTTGTCATTGTGCTGATGGCACGCGACCTCAACCTGCTGATGCTGGGTGATGACGAGGCGCGCTCGCTGGGGGTGAGGGTGGCTGTGACCCGTCCGATTCTTCTCGCCGCGGCGGCGTTGGCGACCGGCGCTGCCGTCGCGGTGAGCGGGATTATCGCCTTTGTCGGGCTTGTGACTCCTCACATCCTTCGACTCATGCTTGGGCCGGATCATCGAGTCCTCATTCCGATGAGTGCTGCTGGGGGTGCTGTCTTTGTCATTATCGCCGATACCGTGGCGAGAACCATCGTTCAGCCGGCAGAGTTTCCTGTTGGTGTTCTTACTGCGTTCGTCGGTGCGCCATTCTTCATTCTCCTCTTGGTAAAGAACAAGCGTCAAGTCTACTCCCTATGACAGCTAGGAATTGAAAGGAGCCATGATGACACCTCGGTATCTGGGCATTCCCCTTGTATTCTTTACACTGCTCTTCATGTTGCCATTGGCGGCATGCTCATCCGGTTCCCCGATACCAGAGCCGCCTCCATCAGCAGAGCCACTAGCGCCCGCACCTGCTCCCATACCAACCCCTCCTGCTCCTCAGGCCGCGAGTCCCTCCGAGTCTCCTACGCATCCTTCAGTACCAGCAGAGCCACGGCCTCCAGCACCAGCTCCTCTTGAGACCGAACCCGCCGATTCGTCGGAGTCACCAACACCTCCCGAGTCTTCTGTAGCAGCAACAGAGGTGCCGACTCCAGAACGTCAGCCCCTACCCGACACCGACCTTCTTCTGAAGTCGTTTGAAGGCGTACCAGGGATTGTCGACCCAACAAATTTTGGGTGGCCTCGCATTGTCGAAGGGCTGAACGGCCTTGTAACAATACCATCCAAGCCACAGCGCATCATCACCGCCTCTGTCGGGCACGACGAAATGGCATTAGCGCTTGTACCTCCCGCCCGGCTGGTAGGGGTTGGGAGAGCAACAAAGGACTCGATCTATTCCAACGTTGCTTCGCTCGTTCAGGACATAACAGAGATTTCCCGTGATCCAGAGGTCATTATCGCTCAAAGCCCGGGCGTTGTTGTCACTAGCCCATTCTTTCCAGCCGAAGGCGTCGAATCTCTGTCAAGGATCGGTTTGCCAGTCGTTCAAACAAAGTTGGAACACAAGCCTGAAGCACGCATTAATAGCATCCTGCTCATGGGTTACATCTTCGATGAGGAGAAGCGTGCTGTCGAATTCTCGAAAGAAGTCCGTGAGAGGTACAACTCTCTTGTGGCAGTGACCAACAAGGTAGAGGCTCGACCTCGGGTTCTTGCTCTCACAGAGTACTCCGATCAATTATGGGTTGCAGGTGGCAATTCAACTGAAGGTGCCGTCATTGTGGCTGCTGGTGGAATCAACGCTGCTGAAGATGCAGGCGTCGAAGGCAATCAAGTCACCAGCCTCGAAGGAGTCATTGCAATGAATCCTGAGATCATCATCATTGCTCAGCCGGTCGAATATGGAGCAGAAGAGTTCCGCCAGAGTCTGCTCGCTAACGAAGCACTTGCTGACATTCCAGCGATACAAACGGAGAACGTCTACGTGGTAGAAGGAAAGCATTTTACTACCCTGTCCTACTGGAATATCCGTGGGGCAGAGGATCTCGCGCGCATTCTCTGGCCGGCACAGTTCCCTGAGCCTGCTGCGGCGTCCTTCAGTCTGGCTGAATGACATAAGATGGGCGGCAAGAAACCACAAGCGCTCCAAGCCGAGCATCTCTCGTATGAGATTGAGGCAAAGACACTCTTGGATGACGTGGTTCTTTATGCTCAGGAAGGGCAGTTTGTTGGTTTGATCGGTCCTAATGGTGCGGGGAAGTCGACGCTGCTGAGGGCACTGGCAGGAATCATCAAATGCCAGCGCGGGACGGTACAGTTAGAAGGTGTGGACCTGAGAAAGCTTTCCGCGAAAGCTGTTGCTGAGGGTCTGGCGATCGTTCCGCAAATCGCTCCTTACACTGGCGGTTTCACAGCTCTTGAGCTTGTGCTCATGGGGAGATATCCACACCTTGGCTTCTTCCAGGTCGAAGGAAAGGAAGACGACCACATAGCCAGAGAAGCGATGCGACTAGGGGAGACCGAACACCTCGCTGAGAGGACCCTCGACACTTTGTCGGGAGGAGAACGGCAGCGTGTCTTTGTGTCCCGTGCTTTGGCACAGCAGCCGCGCATTCTTCTGCTGGATGAACCGACCTCAAACCTGGACGTCCTTCACCAACTTAAGGTGTTCGATCTGGTGCAAGACCTCGTTTCTGGGGGCTTGACGGCTGTCGCAGCTATCCACGATCTAAACATGGCAGCGCGCTATTGCGACAGGCTAGTTTTGCTGAGCGGCGGCCAAGTTCTCGCGGATGGGGCCCCTGGCGAGGTCCTATCGGCAGAGAGAATAGAAGCCGCCTTTGGTGTCGAGTCCAGAGTGGACCGAGAGCCACTAACTGGGTCGGCGGTGGTAACTGTGATTGGTCCGGCACGCAAGCGGGCATCAAAGAGGAGCATCAGACATGAAATATGAGCCCTGTATATCCTGGGGTGGCCGATAGGCAGACGAAAGAGCGTATATTGGCGCTTTTATTCAGCGGTTGGCCGTGAGCGGCCGTCGCTTTAGGGGGGTCTTTCGAGGCTGAAGAGGGCGATCGATTGGAACAGGTTCGCTCATGAGGTTTGACGCCAAGGGAAGGAGTAGAGCGGCTGCTGCGCTACGGTGGTGGTGAGTTGGCGAATCGGAGCCACGAGAACAAGAAGCCTGACAATAGAGCGTGCTTGCAGCTGGTTGCCGGGAATATAGGGCCGGCTGGAGGCGGGGCAAAACAGGCGGTCAGGCTGGCTCCGCTAGTTGGCCTTCCGGGGAGTGAAATGCGCAGAAATGGCTAGAAGCGAACACTGGAGGATGTGGGGCCCATGAGACAAAAGCCAGGGAGTGGTGTTCGGACTGGAGTTCCATGCATTCGCATTCTTTTGGCTGACGAAGGGTGAGGAGGTCATACTCGCAGCAGAGAATAGAATCATGGATTGTCAGTCGGCAGCAGCAAAGGTTTGGTCTCTTAGGAGGCAGGGCTTAGGAAAATCGACCGTTCTTATGGGTGGTGAAAAGAAAGGACAAATGGATAACCAAAATATGGCAGCGTCTCAACATGAAGTGGCTGCGATGGCACTCGAGGAGATAAGCGCGCAAGTGAGGCCGTCTGACCGGGAGGCGGAACGGCTCGCCGGGCTTCGGCAGACTCACTTAACGAAGCCGCCTGGAAGCTTGGGTCGGCTTGAAGAGGCAGGAATCAAGTTGGCGGGGGCATTTGGTGTTGAACGGCCTGCAGTCCGTAAGAAGCTGATCGTCGTCGTCGCAGCAGATCACGGCGTGGTCACACAGGGTGTCACCAGTTACCCTCAGGAGGTGACAGCCCAAATGGTTGCCAACTTCTTGGCTGGCGGAGCTGCAATCAACTGCATGGCGAGAAGGGCGGGGGTGGACCTGGAGATCGTGGACGCGGGCATGGTAGGGCCGTTGCCTGATCACCGCGATCTGAGGGTCGTTTCTGTAAGGCGGTGTAGTGGCGACATAACACGAGGCCCGGCAATGACAAGGGGGGAGGCTAAGGCCTGTGTGCGCGCAGGCGTCGCTATTGCATTGGAGGCTGCTGAGGCTGGGGCTGATCTCATAGGGACCGGCGATATGGGCATAGGCAGTACCACTCCTTCCAGCGCTATCACAGCAGCAGTTATGCGGAGGTCGCCGAGTGAGACAACTGGCCGTGGTACAGGACGGGACGACCAGGAGCTGGCTCACAAGGTGTCCTGTGTCGAGCGCGCCTTGGAGGTGAACCAGCCCGATGTGGCCGACGGGCTCGATGTACTCTCAAAGGTCGGCGGCTTAGAAATTGGTGTGTTGGCCGGTTTGGTGCTAGGTGGCGCCTTCGCACGCCGGGCCGTCGTCCTGGACGGCTTCGTTTCAGGTGCCGCCGCTCTCATCGCCCACAGCCTATGTCCTACCGTGGGGGACTATATCTTTGCCGGGCACTTGTCAGCCGAACCAGGACATCGACTCGTCCTTTCACACTTAGGCCTAGAGCCTCTCCTTGATCTCGGTATGAGACTAGGTGAGGGTACAGGAGCGGTGCTGGCAATGGGGCTACTTGAAGCAGCTGCACAGTGCCTGGCGGAAATGGCGACCTTTGCGGAAGCGGATGTCTCTAACAGGGAGCCAGAAGACTGAAGGAGAAGCGAGCAATGCTTCAATTCCGACTTGCTGTTGGGTTCTTGACAGTATTTCCAATGGCACCTAGTGGCAAGCAGAGAATGGGCCCAGCGCGCGCCTACTTTCCTTTGGTTGGTTTGGCGTTGGGCGGTCTTTTGGCAGGCCTTGATTTTGGCACACGGCAAATCTTGCCACTACCGCTAGTCGGCGCGCTCCTTATCGTGGCACTACTGGTGCTCACACGGGCGCTCCATACGGAAGGCTTCTTGGATTCTTGCGACGGCCTGGTTGGAGGCAACTCTCCGGCAAAGCGACTAGAGATTCTCAAAGACACCCATGTAGGCGCATTCGCAGTAATTGGTGGAACTGCTCTACTGTTAACGAAGTGGGCTCTCTTAGTTAGCATACCTGATGACGCACGTGTCAGTCTGCTGGTCTTGTTTCCTTGTCTGTCCCGATTTGGGATGGTATCGACAATGGAGGCCTTTCCCTATGCCAGACAGGAAGGAGCCGGCAGAGCCTTTCAGAAGGGAAAGAGTCGATGGCACATTATATCCGGAGCAGCCACTGCTGCAGTTGCGGCAAGTTTGTTGTTTGGAGTTGGCGGGTTGCTTCTAGTGGCCGCGGCTGGCGCAGTGTCCTTGGGGACTGCTTGCTGGATTGCAAGAATGTTGGACGGGATGACTGGAGACACGTATGGAGCGGTGAACGAGACAGCTGAGGTGACTGTGCTGCTGATTGGTATAGTTCTCTATAGCTTCGTTTCCGATCTGTGCCAACCAGCACTGTGGTAGAAGGCTGTGGCAAGCTTGGGCGATCGGTGGGTCAGGAGAAAAAGTGGGACGCTGGTTCCTTGTCAGACATGGCGAGACTGAATGGAACCGGACCGGAAGGATCTTGGGCCATTCGGATATACCACTCAACGAGCACGGACAATGGCAAGTGATGATGCTAGCAAGAGAACTCGCAGATGAGAACTTGTCTTGCGCATACAGCAGTGACCTCATGCGGGCGACAGAAACGGCAAGGGTGTTAACCGAGGGTACAGCACTAGCGATTGAGACCGACTCTGCTCTTCGTGAGTTCTCCTACGGGGCATGGGAGGGTCTCACACTCGAAGAGGTCGAGACGCAGCTTTCGAGCATCTCCGCTGAACAGCTTGACTTAAGAGAACAGACGTTTGCAGCCCCCGGAGGGGAGAGTACGCTTCACGTGCTGCATCGCGTGCGACGCTTCGTTACAAGGGTCATGAGGCATCAAAGCGCTGCCGACAACGTCCTGATCGTTACCCATGCAGGCCCCATTCGTGCTCTCCTGGTCTGCCTGCTGGATCTAGCGGATGACCACTTCTGGAAATTCAAAGTTGACTGCGCCGGACTCTCTGTTGTCAGTAAAGAACCAAAGGGAAGCGTCTTGGAGCTTTGCAACGGCACTGGCCACCTGCAGCGAACTCCCTAAGGGAGCAAGACATGGGCAAGAGACTGACGTTTGTTTTGGGCGGAGTGCGAGCGGGGAAGAGCAGTTATGCCCAACACCTGGCAGAGGGCGCTGAGCGTGTCCTCTTTGTAGCAACCGCAGAGGCAGGTGACCAGGAGATGAAAAACCGTATCGAGGCGCACCGGGAGCGCCGACCGCCTGACTGGGAGACTCTAGAGGAGCCTACTAACTTGGTGGCCTCGTTAAGACCACTGTTGCCTCACTACACGACGGTCCTGCTTGACTGTCTAACGCTCTGGGTCAGCAATCTGCTGTTGAGAGGTTCAGATCGCACATCGGCACGCCATGCTATCGTATCGGAGGCTGAGGGACTCTTGAGTCTCTACCGGCACGGGGACGCATCCTGGATTGTTGTCAGCAACGAAGTGGGTTTTGGCGTGATGCCTGCGAACAACTTGAGTCGAGAATACTCGGATGAGCTTGGCAGTGTGAACCAGCTTGTAGCCGCAGAAGCGAATGCCGTGTATTTGCTGGTCGCTGGGCTACCGCTGAAGGTCAAGGACGATCGGGGTGGCCAAGGCTTCTCAGCCGCCTGACCCCGATCTCTTGGTCGTTCTCGGGGGGCTCTTGATGAACGCCGCTGCCGATGAGCCGCCGGTTGTGCACCGCTTGCAGGCCAGACAACCGCTTCGAGGCCTGATCTGAGGCCCACGCTACGCGTTCTGCGTCTTCGGAGAATAACACCCCTATAACAGTCCCACTATGAGCAACAGTCACACCAGCGGCCCCGGCGTTACGGCCAAGAGTGATGACGGCCGATAGCTGAGGCTTCGGGAGGCCTCCTTGATGCCCTAAAGCACTCAGCGTCGCTCCGCGGCCAATAAGTTCGGTCTCGCTTCTCTCGAGTCCGCTGATGATGAGGGCAAGCGCTTCACGGAAGCGGGCTGCCTGTCGTTCGAGTGTTACATGTCGGTTGGTAGTGTGGAACGATTCAGTATCAACGGTCTCAGGGAATTCCAATATAAGAACACTTATTGGTGGTGGGGCTCCCAAGGATTGAAGGATTCGACCACCTTTGTAGTCAAATAGGGCTATTCCGGGCAGCATGACTCCGTCGCTCGGCTCTACTGCCAATGCTAGCTCCGCCTGCTGTTGAATTGAAAGCTGCGATCTGGATGCCGCGGCACTCGCCGCGATTGCTGCCGTGATGTCCGCAGTGCTGTTTGCCATTCCCTTTGCTCGTGGGATCGAACTAGCAAGGTGGAGGCGTGCGTCAGTGTCCTTGTGTCCCAAGAGAGCAAGCGACTTAGCGACGGCGCGTTTTGCCTGCGGCGAGCTAACAGGACCATAGACTCGACCTGTACCTTCCGACAGCTCAACGGTCGCGGGAGAAAAAAGGTCAATGGGGCAAGTGACCATCACTGGTGTCCCATCCAAGAGCCCCTGGGCAAGTTCACCACAGGTGCCGAAGGCCGAAGTTGCACCAGTTGCCAAGAAGCGTCCAGCGAGGTCGGCAGCCTGATCCGGGCTCACTAAGTCAACCTCGCCATGTGGTAAACCAACTCTACATCAATATGATCACGTACCAATGCCGCTAGTTTGTCGTATTCGTCATTGAGTTCGATGTCTTCCCCGAAGGTCGACAGAGTGACGCCTTGGCATTGCGCTGCAAACTGCAGTATTGACCGGCGAACAGGACGGTTGTGGAAGAGGCCGTGAAGGTACGTGCCTAAAGTGAGACCGTCGTCATCTAGGAGGGTTTGGCGAAACGCGGGGGCTGCCTGTTGATGCGGTTCTCGGGGGTTTCTGGTCGGGGGGTTACCCCATTTCTGCGGCTGTTTTACCCCACCGAGTGGCCTGTGTGGCCATGGTTTTGGTCTTGCGCGCTCCTCGGGAGGGTTCAGGCCCTGACAGATTCCTGCTCAGGCCATGACAGATTTCTGGTTGTGGGCTGGGCGGTGTGCGGGGCGGGGCGCGAGCGGACAGCGACCGGCGGGCTTGGGTGCTCTCCGTCCGGGTGTTGGCCGCTGTAGTGCAGGCTTCTCGCTGGCTCGGCTGTGCAAGGGGTGGCTGCGGCTGGGCTGGCTCGCGGCGGCTCGGTCGAGGCGATCCCTGCCGGGCTCCTTGAGTAGGGGCGGTCGCGGTCACTGCTCGGAGGCCGGTCGGGAAGGCGGGGACGGCGCGGTATGTCGGCCCAGTGGCTGGTGCCTGCGTCCGGGGCCGTCTCGTCGCTGCCGCGGTCGCTGGGGGCGGGATTGTTGCGGCGGCCGGGCAGGGCGGGCAGGCCCGGGGGTCGGTTCTCGTCCTGGTCTGTCCGGGCGGTCATCCGGCGGCGGTCCGCCGGCGCGGGCGTTGGGGGCTGCGTCTCGGGGCGCTTGTTCCGGGCCGGCTCGGCGCGGAGCCTGGCGGCACGGGGCGCGTCTGTCGTCAGGATGCGAGCTGCCGGGGGTGGTCGGGCCTGTCAGTGCTGGGACGCTGCGCGCGCGGCCGACTCGCCACCCGGGGGCCGTCTGGCCTGGCCCCGGCGATCCGGGTCAGGGAATCCGGGCTTGGGGGGAGGAGCCGGTGGTGTGGTCGGCTGCCGCTGTTACCTCTAAAGGGTGTGGGGCCAGCTGTCGCCGGCGGCTCGGGGCGCCGGCGGGAAGCGCCCGGACGGGCCGGGCCGAGGCGGTCGCGGCTACTCGTCCTCCCGTGCGAAAGGCCGTCGAACCTCCGCCCGCCGATCGCACTCATCCTCTGTCTGTGTCCTTTTGTTCTTCTGGGTGCCTGTTTCCGTCTGTGTTGCTGTGCGGGCGGCGGCTGGCAAGGATATGTCTGGGGTGGGTGCGTGCTGGTCTGCCGTGGGCCCCAGGTTGTCTGGCATGGCTTCAGCGGCCGCCTCCATCATTGCTCTGGCTTCCGGGCCGGTTCGGCGCCAAGTTCGGGTTTGATCATCATCGCGGCGGTCTTGCATCCCTGGCTCAGCGGCCGGTCGCGTGTTCTCAGCCAGTGCATGAGAGAGGGGGGCCTGTCCCCGGGTTCGGCTTCGCCTGCATCGGCGGGCGTCTGTAGGCGCCCGTGGCAGTACTCGCCGGCGGTCGTCTGCACACCCGTCTCGGCCGGGTAGCGGCGGGCCAGCTCGGCCGCGGTCGCGTCTCTTGCACGGTCGAGCCGGCGTGGAGCCTGCACTGCGCGGCCAACACCCGGGTGGAGGGTGCCCCAGCCCGCGGGCCGCCGGCACCGGGCCGCCGCTTGCTTGCGTCTCGCCCCGCAGACCGCGTAGCTCACAACCCTATCGCATTTGCGGTCTGCTTCAATGAGGCCCCGAGCGGCCCCGTCATCGCTGAGCATGACGCAGCTTCAATGACGCCCCGATCATATGATCGGGGAAAAGTGACACCAGCCGGACGAGCGCTCATCGCCGCATAGCTGCCCGTTTTTCCGTGTCGCCGCGGCGGCAGGAGCTTACGCCGTACCCGCGTGAGCAGCTGCCTTCAGCGGGAAAGTCGGGAGTCTCGCCATTGTTGTCGGCATCCGCTTCACGCGCTACAGTTTTGCCAGATTCCCAAGGGTATTGGATCCCTCTCGGCTGCCGCGGCCCGTATCGCTGGCGATGGTTAGTGATCGGCGATCTCGTCCAGCGCGTCGTGGACGTCAGGATATCAAATAGACCGACTACCTTGGAGGGTGTATCATGAGTTTTGATCTTCCTGGGCGCGGCCTGGTTTTCTGGCCTGTCGCAAACGGAGATAGCACAACTGTGGTTGTCGATTCCGAGACCCACCTTCAGGTCGACGTGAACCACTTGGAGAGGTCTGAAGACGATGACGACCGCACCTGGCCTGTCATCGACGAGCTCGTGGAACGTCTGCCGAAGAGGGATGGGCGCCCTTACCTGAACGCGTTCGCTCTTACGCATCCTGACCAGGACCACTGCCGTGAGTTCCCGAGACTGCTTGAGGAGGTGGAGATCGGGGAGCTCTGGTTCACGCCGCGTGTCTTTCGCGAGTACAAGAAAGACCTGTGCGATGATGCGAAGGCGTTCAAGGAGGAGGCCGAGCGCCGCGTCAAGGAGACGATTGCCGCGCAGGGCGACCCGGGTGCGGGCAGTCGCGTGAGGATCTTCGGCTACTCGGAGCTACTGGAAGAGGAGCCGTTCAAGAACTTTCCCGCTGACCGCCTAACTGTTCCCGGCAGCGAGCTGACCACGATCGACGAGGAGGACGTCTCGGACAAGTTCCGCGCTTTCGTGCATGCCCCCTTCAAGGACGACGACGCCGGCGACCGCAACGACACGAGCCTTGGCATGCAGGTGACGCTTCACGACGGAACCGGGAAGCTCCAAGCGCTTCTCCTCGGAGACCTCTCTTACCCCATCATCGAACGGATCTTTCGGGTCAGCGAGGACGACGATCTCGCCTGGAACGTGCTTCTCGCGCCCCACCACTGCTCGAAGGCCGTGATGTACTGGAAGGACGAGAGCGACGACGAAGAGGAGCTCAAGGAGCGCATCGTCGACGAAATAGGCGCCGCCTCTAGGAGCCCGAACCGTGTCGTGTCGAGCTCGAACACCGTGCCGTCCTCGAACAAGGACGGAGACAACCCGCCCCACGCGAAGGCCAAGACCCAGTACGAGAGCATCACAACGTCCTTCCTCTGCACAATGGACAACGACGATCCGGTCGTGGCCGAACTTGAGGGCGAGGAGATCTCGTTTGTGGGGGCTGCGGCCGCTTCGGTGTCCGCGTCAGAGGCGGCAAGCAGGGCGCGCGGCTCGAGCGCGCCTCCCGGGGACGCCGCCACCTACGGCCGAGGTTGATGCAGAGCGGCTACGAACTTGCCAGAGAGCAACTACGGGAGATCGCGGAGGCATCTTCCGGCACCGTCCAGATCGTCGAAGAGACGACGCAACCGAGCGGCTACCTCTGGTTTGACGTAAGCATCCGCTTCGACGGCTTAAGGTCGGTCGAGCACGGTCTTTCTGTGCGGGCTCGCGAGCCGTTTCGGATTGTTGTTCCACCGGCGTTCCCCTACAAGCGCCCGAGTGTCGTGACCCTGCACCGGCGCTTCGCGGGCTTCCCGCACGTGCAATGGGGCTATCGGCCCTGCTTGTACCAGAGCTCGGTGGAGTGGAAGCCGGAAGACGGAATGTATGGCTTTATTACACGGCTCGATAGCTGGGTTCGCGACGCTGCGCTGAACAACCTCGACCCCGACGACGCGCCGCTCCATCCCCCGGTGGCTTACCCGACTGTCTCTCGGCTGGTTGTCCCAAGGATAGACACACCTGTCGTTGAGGCGTCCCCGTGGTTCGGGTTCGCGGAGCTTCGCCAGCGGGGCCACCGGACCGAGATCATCGACTGGAGGCCGCTCTCCGAGGCGCGCCCGGAGCACTTTGCCCTGGCGATTCTGCTCCATGAGCCTTTCCCCTTCGAGTACCCCGAGACAACCAACGCCCTTCTGAACGAGCTGGAGTCTCATGGCATCGACTGGGCCCCCTTTGTGCTCAGCCTCGCCTTGCTCGCGAACCACGCCGAAGCGGGGACGCCGCTGACCGTGGTCTTGGGCACTCCGATGCGCCGCGTCGAGGGAGGGGGTCGAGCTCTGCAGCACCTCGCTGTCTGGGAGATCTCCGGGGAAGACGCAGACAGGCTGCGGGAGATGCAAACGGCGAGAGAAGGCGACGAGGCGGACAAGCGGGAGGATGCGATAGAGAAGGTCGTCCAGTGGTCTGTGAAGGCTGAGGTGGGCTGGTGCTCTGTTAGCGAGGGGCGTCCGGAGGCGACCCAAAGACGAGATCAGGCGTCTCCAATGGCCTGGTTTCGCGGGAAACGGGTGGCGATCTGGGGCTGCGGGGCTATCGGCACGTATGTGGCAGAGTCGGTGGTGCGGGCCGGTGCTGCCCGTGTTGAGCTCGTCGACAATGAGATGGTCGGGCCGGGTCTGTTGGTTCGGCAGGGGTTCGAAGACTCGGACATCGGACGGTGGAAAGCCGAGGCACTTGCTGACCGGCTCAGCCGCATCGAGCCCGACCTCGAGACCAAACCTCTGACCAGAGACCTCATCGAGCAAATCGGCGTGGCTGATCCAATACCGGACGTAGACCTTGTGATTGACTGCACGGCTTCCTCCGCCGTCCGGATGAGGCTTGAGCAGACGCTTCGCGGTGTCGGCGCGCGCCCCCCGATAGCCTCGATGGCCGCCAGCGGCGATGCATCGGTGGCGATGGCGACCCTGTCAACTGCGGGGCACAGCGGCGGGCCGCTGGACCTCATCAGGCGCCTCAAGCTGGAGACCTGTCGGAAGACGAGGCTCTCAAGACTGCGAGAGGGCTTCTGGCCGACCACGCCACCAGGTGAGCGGTTCCAGCCGGAGCCTGGGTGCTCGGAACCGACGTTCGTGGGTTCCAACGCAGACCTCGCCGGGCTCTCAGCTCGAATGCTGAACGCGGTCGCCCGTGCGCTTCCAGGCTTCGATGAGGGGCAGACCGGCGCCGGGTGGCTCTTCGAAGAACAGGGCCCTGTCCACGCGTTTTCTTGGCCTCCTGACCTCACTCTGCAAGAGAAGAGCAGGGGTTACTCGGTCCGGGTGTCTCCCGAGGCCGTACGCGAGATCCGAGCGTGGGCGAGACGCTCCGTCCGCACGGCTGGCCCAACGGTCGAGACCGGGGGCCTCGTGTTCGGCGAGCTGAACGAAGCAGCAGGCGTGCTCTGGGTCACAGAAGCCGAAGGGCCACCACCGGACAGCGACGCTGACACAGACCACTTCACCTGCGGAACCGAAGGAATGCAAGAAGCCGCCGACGAGAAGGCCGAGCGGTTCGGTGACTCTGTTGCATGCGTCGGCAGCTGGCACACCCATCCAACCACACGGCCGTATCCGAGCAAAGTCGACCTCCGAGCGGTCGCTCAGCTTCTCACCGAACCGGGCTCAGCACGGCAAACCTTCGTCCTGCTGATTCTCTCCGGGAGCCCCGATGACCCGGAACTCGGCGCGCATGCGTTCCGGACAACGCTCCGCGCACAGGGCTTCGTCCGCATCGAGCACGGCACGGCTGCGACAACCCGGGTCGGACAGGAACCCGAGAAGTCACGGAACGTTGGGCTCGCTCTCTCCGGTGGCGGGTCCCGCGCAATCGCCTTTCACCTTGGGTGCCTACGTGCCCTGGACGACCTCGGGCTCCTGGGCCGCCTGCAGGTCGTCTCGAGCGTCTCAGGCGGCTCGGTGATCGCGGCGATGTACGCCTACTCGAACGATTCGTTTGCCGAGTTCGATGCGCGTGTCGTCGCGCTCCTCAGCCAAGGGCTCACCGGTGTCATCGTGAGAGCGGCGCTCCGGCCGAGCTCGCTCGTGAAGACTGCCTGGAGCCTCGGCACTGCTGGCGCGATCTCTGGTCTGCGGATGCTCATCCACCTCGTTCCCCCGCTGCTCATCTCCGAGCGGCTTGACCCCGGGAAGCCGCCGCCGATTCGAACGTTCAGTCGGAGCGAGGCGTTCCGGGATGCAATAGAGGAGTCGCTGTTCGGGGACACACTGGTGCGGGATGTCGCCCGAGACTCGCTCGATACCGTCATCAACGCCACGGAGCTCCGCACAGGCTCAGCGTTCCGGTTCGGAAGCAGGCAGAGCGGCTGCTGGCGATTAGGGACAATCAACCCCCGGGACGCGCTTGTCGCCGACGCTGTCGCGGCCTCCGCAGCCTACCCGGCCTTGCTCCCTACGCTAGACCGGAGCTACCGCTTCACCAAGAGCGGGGTGACCTCAGACCCCGAGCGCGTTCTACTCACCGACGGCGGCGTCTTCGAGAACCTCGGCATTTCCCCGATGGAGCCCGGTCGGGAACCGTCAATCAGCACGAACGTCTTCAAACCCGCCTACATCATCTCCTGCGACGCCGGCACCGGCCTCTTCGACGCCGACAGCCACCCGATCTGGTCGGCCAGTCGGATGCGCCGATCCTTCCAGACGGTCTTCCGCAAGACACAAGACGCCACCAGGAATCGACTCCACCAGCTCACCGACTCAGGGAACATCTCCGGTTTTGCGCTGTCCTACCTCGGACAAGACGATAACCGCCTGCCCTGGCTTCCCCCAGCACTCCCTACACGCGAAGAGGTCTACGAATACCCAACAGACTTCTCCCCTATGAACACAGCGGACATCGATCGCCTCGCACTCCGCGGAGAGCTCCTCACGAGACTCCTCATCGCCTACTACCTTCCAGAGCTCTAGGTACACGACGGCCGACGAGGACGTTGGTCTGCGACTGCGCTGCGCGCGGGCCATGGATGATCGAGAAGGTGGGGTTGGGATGTGAGCAGCGGAGTGTCGGCGATGTGTGCGTCCCCGCCGGGTCGCGCCAGCCTGGCTTAGCCGCGTCGGCACCAGCGGCCGAGGTTCGCGGCTGGGGTTGGGCGCTGGTTGTGCGTGTGGGTACAGTGTTGTCTGGCGGCGGTAGCCTTGTGGGTGTGGGGCGCGGGTCGTGAACGTTTTTGGTCTTCGGGATCGTTTGGTTGGGGACTTCGCGGGTTACACGCGTGGTTTCGTCAATATCCGGGACGGTCGTATTGGTGGTGTTGTGGAGCGGGAGTTGGGCGGGGGGTTGTTGTGGCCTGAGCCGGTTGTGCAGCTGAATCCGGCGTTTGAGCCGGGTGAGACGGTTGACGAGCTTGTTGGGCAGGGTGTGTTGCACGGGGGGTGCAGCCGGATTTTCCGGCGTGGCAAGTCCTGTGATGACCCGCGTGGTGAGTTGTTGCGTTTGCATCGCCATCAGGCTGAGGCGATCAAGGTGGCGCGGAGTGGCGTGAATTATGTGTTGACGACGGGGACGGGTTCGGGGAAGAGCCTTGCTTATCTTGTCCCGATCGTCGATCACGTCCTTCGCCATGGTTCCGGTAGGGGTGTTCAGGCGGTTGTTGTCTATCCGATGAACGCGTTGGCGAACAGCCAGCTGGGTGAGCTTGAGAAGTTCCTTGGTTACGGCTGTTCGCAGGATGGGGCCCTGGTGAGGGTTGCGCGGTATACGGGGCAGGAGTCGCAGGAGGAGCGTGACGCGATTGCGGCGTCGCCGCCGGATGTTCTTCTGACGAACTATGTGATGCTTGAGCTTGTTCTGACGCGGCCGTTCGAGCGCAGGCTGGTGGCTGCTGCTTCGGGGCTTCGGTTTCTTGTTCTTGATGAGTTGCACACCTACCGTGGCCGGCAGGGGGCGGATGTGGCGTTGCTGGTGCGCCGTCTGCGGGAGGCAGCCGGGGCGGCTGGGCTGCAGTGCGTGGGCACGTCGGCGACGCTGGCGGGGCCGGGGACGGTTGAGGAGCAGCAGGGGGAGGTTGCCCGGGTTGCCACGTCCCTGTTCGGTGATGTGGTGGCGCCGGGGTCGGTGATCGGGGAGGCACTCCAGCGCGTGACAGAGCCTGCGCGTCTCGACGATCCCGCGTTTGCCGAGGCTTTGCGCGACCGGGTCTCCGATCGGGGCAGCAGCGTGCCAGCTGGCGGGGACGCCTTCGAGGGGTTCATCACGGATCCGCTTGCGAGCTGGTTGGAGACGACGCTCGGGCTGGACGAGGAGCCGGGCACGGGCCGGCTGGCCAGGGCGCGCCCCCGGCCGATCACCGGCGACGGTGGTGTGGCTGGGGAGCTGTCCGGGTTGACAGGCCAGCCCGAGGGCCGCTGCGCGGAGGCGATCGCCGAGACGTTGTTGGCTGGCTATGGGATCGGCCAACCCGGGACGGGGTTTCCGGTGTTCGCGTTTCGGGTGCACCAGTTCTTCAGCCGCGGCGAGACGGTGTACGCGTCGCTGGAGTCCGAGGACGTGCGGCACATCACGACCAGGCAGCAACGGTACGTCCCCGGCGACCGGGGCAAGGTCTTGTTTCCGCTGGCGTTCTGTTACGAGTGCGGCCAGGAGTACTACACGGTCAGGCAGGAGCAGGACGAGAGGTCGGGCGCGCGGGTGTTCTCTCCCCGTGAGCTGTCAGACATGCTTACCGATGACACCAGCGAGATCGGGTTCCTGTACGCGGCAGCCGACATGCCCTGGCCTGAGCAACCAGAGGAGCAGCTCAACCGGCTCCCCGTCGAGTGGCTTGAGCCGCACGGAGGCGGCGAGCGTGTCAAGTCGTCGTTTCGCAGGTATCTGCCGGTGGAGGCGGTGCTTGGCCTGGACGGCCGTGACGCCGCGGAGGGGCTTGTCTGTCATGTTGTGCCGGCCCCGTTTCGTTTCTGCCTGCGCTGTGGTGTGTCCCACTCGGGCCGGCGGCAGCGTGACTTCGGCAAACTGCTAACCCTGGGGGCGGGCGGCCGCTCGAGCGCCACAACGATTCTCGCCCTGGCCGCGATCCGCAGCCTGAGAGCTGACGAGACGCTGCCCGAGGGGGCGAGAAAGCTTTTGAGTTTCAGCGACAACCGCCAAGACGCGTCGCTGCAGGCCGGCCATTTCAACGACTTCGTCGAGGTCGGTCTGCTTCGCTCGGCGCTGTACCAGGCTACCGACCGGGCCCCTGGGGGTCTCGGCCACGACGAGCTGGCCGCCGCGGTGTTCCGGGAGCTCAGTCTCCCGTTGGAGCTGTATGCGAGCGACCCGGGTGTTCGTTTCACCGCCCTTCAGGACACCGAGAGGGCCTTCCGTGACGTGCTCGGCTACCGTCTCTACCGTGACCTCAAGCGGGGGTGGCGGGTAACCGCTCCGAACCTTGAGCAGTGCGGTCTGCTCCGGATCGAGTACTCCTCACTTGACGAGCTTGGCGCCGCCGAGGATGTCTGGGAGAAGACGCACCCGGCTCTTGCCGGCGCTGGGCCTGAGGTTCGTGCCCGGGTCGGCCGGGTTCTGCTGGATTTCATGCGGCGCGAGCTCTGCGTCAAGGTCGAGTACCTGGGTGGGGAGTGGCAGGAGGGTTTGCGTCAGCGGGCGGGTCAGCGTCTGGTTGAGCCGTGGACGGTTGACGAGAACGAGGAACTCGAGCACGCCGCGGTCCTCTACCCGCGCCCGCGTCGCCGCGTGGGACAGGAGTACGGAGGGAACGTGTTCCTGTCGGCGCGCGGTGGTTTCGGCCAGTTCCTCCGCCGGCCCGGGACGTTTCCTTCGCATCGGAGTGCGCTGACGTTGGATGACACCGAGCGGGTGATCACCGACCTGCTTGAGGCGCTCCGCGTCGCCGGGCTGGTCGCGGTCGTGGATGAGTCGGGCAGGGAGGGGCAGGTTCCCGGCTACCAGGTGCCTGCGGCTGCGATGCGCTGGCACGCAGGCGACGGCACCCGGGCGTTCCACGACCCGACCCGGGTTCCGAGCCCGCCCGAGGGCGGCGGTCGGACGAACCCGTTTTTCGTGGAGTTTTACCGGCGGGTTGCGGCCGGTGGGCAGGGGGTCCGCGCCCGTGAGCACACGGCGCAGGTTCCCGGCGAGGAACGCGAGCGGCGGGAGCAGGAGTTCAGGGAGGCGAGGCTGCCGGTGCTGTTTTGCTCACCGACGATGGAGCTCGGTGTTGATATCGCCGAGCTGAACGTCGTCAACATGCGAAACATGCCGCCGACCCCGGCCAACTACGCGCAACGCAGCGGCCGCGCCGGCCGTAGCGGGCAGCCCGCGCTTGTTTTCAACTACTGCGCCGCCGGCAACTCGCACGACCAGTACTTCTTCCGTCGCCCCGATCTGATGGTGTCCGGCAAGGTCAGGCCGCCCCGGCTCGATCTCGGCAACGAGGACCTCGTCAGATCGCACATCCACGCGGTCTGGCTGTCCGAGACCGGCCAGGACTTGGGCTCCTCCCTCGCCGACGTACTCGACCTCAGCGACGGACAACAGGCGCCGCCGCTGCGGGAGTCGCTGCGCGAGGCGATCAGCCGCCCGGATGTCGTCCCGCGCGCCCGCGCCCGCTGCGAGCGGCTGCTCGAGTCGATCCCGGAGCTTGCTGGGGGCGACTGGTACTCAGACCGGTGGCTTGACAGCGTCCTTCACGGCGCGGCCGCCTCCCTTGACCGTAGCTGCGGCCGCTGGCGGAGCCTCTACCAGGCCGCACTCGTGATGCAGCAGGCACAGCACGAGATCATCCGGGACGCGTCACGGCCGCCGGAGCAGAAACGGCAGGCCCGGCGGCTGCGTGCCCAGGCCGAGACGCAGCTGGCGCTGCTTCGCGGCGAAAGCGAGAGCCAGTCGCGTTTCCAATCGGATTTCTACAGCTACCGGTACTTCGCCAGCGAGGGGTTCCTGCCCGGCTACAGCTTCCCCCGCCTTCCCTTGTCGGCGTTCATCCCGGGCCGGCACGGCCGTGAGGAGTTCGTGCAGCGCCCTCGTTTCCTTGCGATCTCGGAGTTCGGGCCCCGCAGCGTCATCTACCACGAGGGCGCCCGCTACACCATCAACCAGGTGTTGCTGCCGGCCACTCGCACCGAGGACAACCGGCTCGCCACCGACTCTGTGAAGCAGTGCCCGTCCTGCGGCTACCTGCACCCGTTCACCGACAGTGCGGGCCCTGACGTGTGCGAACTCTGCCGCGCACCGCTCGACCCGCCGATCGGGGAGCTCCTGCGGCTGCAGAACGTCTCTACAAGGCGAAGAGACCGGATCAACTCCGACGAGGAGGAGCGGATCCGCCAGGGCTTCGAGATCAGAACTGGTGTCCGCTTCGCAGAGCGCAATGGCATCGGCCGTCGTGTCGCGCACGTTGTCAAGGACGGCACCCGCTGGGCGACCCTGACCTACGGGGGCGCCGCGGAGCTGTGGCGGATCAACGTCGGTTGGAGCCGGCGCAAGGACCAGGAGAGGCTCGGGTTTGTCTTGGACACCGAGCGCGGCTACTGGGCCCGGAACGAGCAGGAGGCCGTCGAGGACCAGGACGACCCTGTGAGTGACGCTGCGCAGCGGGTGATCCCCTACGTCCATGACCGGCGTAACGCGCTGATCTTGGAGCCGGCGCGCCCCGGGCCGGATGGGGAGATGGCGTCGCTCGCGGCCGCGCTGAAGGCGGCGACCCAGGTTGTGTACCAGCTTGAGGAGGCCGAGCTCGCGGTCGAGCCGCTCCCGAGCCGCGACGACCGGCGTGTCCTGCTCTTCTACGAGTCCGCCGAGGGCGGCGCCGGTGTCCTCCGCCAGCTCGCAAGCGATCCCGCCGGGCTGAGCGACGTCGCCCGTTCCGCGCTTGAGCTCTGCCACTTCAACCCAGCATCAGGCGACGATCTGGGGCACGCAGCCAACGCGGGCGAGGGCTGCGAGGCGGCCTGCTACAGCTGCCTGCTCAGCTACCAGAACCAGTGGGACCACAAACTCCTCGACCGCCAGCTCGCCCTGGAGCCGCTCCTAGCACTCCGGGACGCTGCCGTTGAGGTCTCGCCCATCGGCGAGGACCGCGCAAGCCACCTCCAGCGGCTTTTGGATGCCTGCGACAGCGGCCTGGAGCGTGATTTCCTGCGGCTCCTTGAGCAGCACGGGTTTGAGCTGCCAAGCAGCGCCCAGTATCTTGTGGCCTCCTGTAACGCGAAACCGGACTTCTACTACACGAACCATCAGGCGGCCGTGTTTATCGACGGGCCTCTGCACGACCACACAGACGTCCGGGCGGACGATCGGCAGACGGATGAGAGGCTCGAGGATGCCGGCTACACGGTGATCCGTTTCCACCACCAGGCCGACTGGCCGGCGATCCTGGCGAGATGGCCGGGCGTCTTCGGCCAACCCGAGCCCGGGACCACCTAGAAGGCCGCGTGGGCTGGAGGCCGTGTGGGCTTTGACATCGGAGCCCTCGTCCGGGCCCGCGGCCGAGAGTGGGTCGTGCTGCCCGAGTCCGAAGATGACCTGCTCGTCTTGCGACCGCTGGGCGGCACCGACGACGAAATCACGGGAATCCTCACCTCGCTTGAGACCGTCGTGCCCGCCTCCTTCGAGCTTCCTGACCCTTCCGATGTTGGTGACCACCGCTCATGCCGGCTGTTGCGTGATGCACTGCGGTTGAGTTTCCGCTCGAGCGCTGGCCCGTTCCGGTCGTTCGGTCGGATCGCCGTGGAGCCGCGTCCCTACCAGCTGGTGCCGCTTCTGATGGCGCTGCGTCTTGACCCTGTGCGTCTGCTGATCGCCGACGACGTCGGTGTCGGCAAGACAGTCGAGGCGCTGCTGGTCGCCTCGGAGCTGCTCGCCCGAGGCGAGGCCGAGCGCCTCGCGGTGCTCTGCCCGCCGCATCTGGCGGAGCAGTGGCAGTGCGAGCTGCGCGACAAGTTCCACCTCGAGGCGGAGCTTGTCCTGCCGAGCACGGCGGCCAGGCTCGAGCGCGGCCTCGGTGTCGGGGAGTCGCTGTTTGACCGCCACGACCGCACGGTCGTCTCGACCGACTTCATCAAAGGCGACCGCCGCCGCGACGATTTCCTGCGTCGTTGCCCGGAGCTTGTCATCGTTGACGAGGCCCACACCTGCGCAAACCCAGACGGCGGCCGGGGCCGCCACCAACGGCACGAGCTCGTCACCGGTCTCGCGGCCAACCCGGGGCGGCACCTGATCCTGGTCACAGCGACGCCTCACTCCGGCAAAGAAGCGCCGTTCCGGGCACTGCTTGGGTTCCTTGACCCAACGTTCGCGGAGCTGCCGGAGGATCTCCCCCGGGCGGAACGCAGAGCCGGGCGGGAGCGGCTCGCGCGCCATATGGTGCAACGCCGCCGCGGCGACATCCAAAGCTACCTCGACGCCGAAACACCGTTCCCCAGCCGCGAGACACGGGAAGACACCTACGAACTCTCGCCCGAACAGAAAAAGTACTTCCGGCGTGTCTACAACTATGCGCGCGAGGCGGTCGCCGACCCAGCTGGCGGCTCCGCGCACCGCCGCCGCGTCCGCTGGTGGTCGGCGCTGGCGCTTCTGCGGTCGATCGGATCAAGCCCCGCAGCAGCGGCCGCAACGCTACGAAACCGTGCCCAGCCCGCCGACACCTCAACCGCAGAAGAAGCCGACGAGGTCGGCCGCCGCGCCCTCCTTGACCTGACCGACGAAGAGACAACCGAAGGGGCCGACGTTTCCCCGGGCGCCGACCATGACGACACCGACAACGGTGGCGGTGTGACCCGCCGGCGTCTGCGCGAGTTTGCGCGCGAGGCCGAGAAGCTCCAGGGCGCCCCGGACGCCAAGCTCCAGAAGGCGGTCACGCTGATCACGGGGCTCGTCGAGGGCGGGTACAACCCGATCGTTTTCTGCAAGTTCATCCCGACCGCCGAGTACGTCACGGACACCCTCCGCGGTGCGCTCCCCGGGAGGGTCGCGGTCGAAGCGGTCACCGGGACGCTGCCGCCCGGCGAGCGCGAGCAGCGCATCCACGAACTCGGCCAAGCCGGCCAGCGCGTGCTCGTTGCGACCGACTGCCTCTCCGAAGGAATCAACCTCCAACAGCACTTCGACGCGGTCGTGCACTACGACCTCGCCTGGAACCCAACCCGCCACGAACAGCGCGAAGGCCGCGTCGACCGCTACGGCCAGCAGTCAGACCCCGTCCGTGTCCTCACCTACTACGGCCGCGACAACCCAATCGACGGGATCGTCCTCAACGTGCTGCTGCGCAAATCGAAACAGATCCGCAGCCAGCTCGGCGTCTCCGTCCCCGTCCCGGTCGACTCCAACACCGTGCTCGAAGCGATCCTCGAAGGCCTCCTCCTACAGGAGTGGCCCGACGAGTCGGTCGAGAGCCAGCTCGCGCTCTGGGAAGAGGACCTCATCGCGGCCCACCGCGACAAGCTGCACCGGGAATGGGACAGCGCCACCGAACGAGAGAAGCTTTCGCGCACGATCTTCGCACAGGCCACGATCAAGGTCGAGGAGGTCGCGCGCGAGCTCGCCGAGACCCGGGCCGCGGTCGGCTCAGGCGCCGATGTCGCCCGCTTCACCACAGAGGCGCTGCGCGCCCACGGCGCATCGGTCAGCAACGGCACCGCCCTCACCGCCGATCTCAGAGAGCTGCCACGTGCGCTCAGAGACGCGCTTCCGCTCGGCGAGGCCGAGCAGCTGCGGGCGCGGTTTGAGCCCCACGGCCCGGAGGGGCTGATCTATCTCTCCAGGACGCACCCGCTCGTCGAAGGCCTGGCCTCCCACGTTGTCGACACGGCGTTCGACCCCGTCTCGGGCGGCAAGGCCCGCCGGGCCGGCGCAACACGCACAAGCGCAGTGGAGACGAGAACGACGCTGCTGCTAGCCAGAATCCGCCACGAGATCCTCACGCGGCGCCGCGGCCACCCCGACAGGCAGCTGCTCGCCGAGGAAAGCCAGCTACTCGCCTTCACCGGCGCCCCCGGCAGCGCCAACTGGCTGCCAAGCACTGAGGCCGAGACGCTGCTCACCGTCGGGCCGGAAGGCAACATCACGCACGAACAGGCAACACAGTTCCTCGAACGGGTTATCGACGGCATAGGCGATCTGCGACCACATCTCGAGCAGGTCGCCGGGCGGCGCGCACACGCCCTCCAGGAAGCGCATGAGCGCGCCCGCAAGGCAGCAAGGCTGCCCGGTCAGACAACAGTCGAGCCGAAGCTGCCCGTCGACGTCCTCGGCATCTACCTGTACCTGCCCATACCCGCCGCCAGCTGATGCAAACCAAGACACGCGAGCTGTTCACCACTATCCGCACCGAGGGCGCGATCCTCCCCGCAGACCTGCTCCAACGCGTGGCCGCAGGCGACAGCGACCTCGACGGACTCACAACCGATGACTACCACCTCGCCAGGGGCGAGCGCCTCAACGAGGTGATCACCAACTCGTGGAACCGCCTCGTCGGCGCCTGGGCCGGATTCACCGAAACCCGCAAAACCATCGCCTCAGACAACCCAGGCACAACCGCCACTCGCGAGCGGTGGCTCTTGATCCTGTTCCAGGAACTCGGCTACGGCAGGCTCCAGGCCGCAAAAGCAGCCGAACTCGAAGGGAAAAGCTACCCCGTCTCGCACCGGTGGGGGCAGGCCCCTATCCACCTCGTCGGGTTCAACGTCGGCCTCGACCAGCGCACCAGAGGTGTTGCGGGCGCGGCGGCGCAGAGCCCGCACGGGCTCCTCCAGGAGTTCCTGAACCGCTCCGACAACCACCTCTGGGGATTCCTCTCAAGCGGGCTGTTGCTGCGGATCCTGCGTGACAACACCTCGCTCACGCGCCAGGCCCATGTCGAGTTCGATCTGGCCGGGATGATGGACAGCGAGGTCTTCGCGGACTTCGCTGTCCTCTGGATGCTCTGCCACCAGTCACGGGTGGAGGCCGAACGCCCCGAGGAATGCTGGCTCGAGCGCTGGTCGCAGACAGCCGCCGAACAAGGCACCCGGGCACTCGAAGGGCTACGCCAAGGCGTCGAAGACGCGATCAACGCGCTCGGCGGCGGCTTCCTCGCCCACCCCGCCAACACCGACCTCAAGGAGGCGCTCCGCTCCGGAGAACTCAAAGCACAGGACTACTACCGGCAGCTGCTGCGACTCGTCTACCGGCTGCTGTTCCTATTCGTCGCCGAAGACCGCGAACTCCTCCACCACTCCAATACGAATCCCGATACAAGGGAGCGGTACAACCGCTACTACTCCACTCGGCGGCTACGCGCAATTGCCCAGCGCCGCCGCGGCACCCGCCACCACGACCTCTACCAGAGCCTCCGCCTCGTCATGGGCAAACTCGGCCACGACGACGGCTGCCCACCGCTCGGCCTGCCCGCACTCGGAAGCTTCCTCTGGACAACCGACGCAGTCGGCCACCTCAACCGGGCCGAGCTCGCCAACAGCAGCCTGCTCGAGGCGATCCGGTCGCTCGCCTTCACCGAACAAGACAAGGTGCTCCGGGCCGTCGACTACAAAAACCTCGGCTCCGAAGAGCTCGGCTCCGTCTACGAATCACTGCTCGAGCTCCATCCCGAGCTCAACACCGATACAGCCCGCTTCACCCTCGGCACCGCCGACGGCCACGAACGGAAAACCACCGGCAGCTACTACACCCCACCAGCCCTCGTCCAAACCCTCCTAGACACCGCGCTCGACCCCGTACTCGACGAGGCTGCCACCTCCTCCGACCCGGAACGGGCGATCCTCGACCTGAAAGTCTGCGACCCTGCAACCGGCAGCGGCCACTTCCTCATCGCCGCCGCCCACCGGATCGCCAAACGCCTCGCCACAGCACGCACAGGCGACAACGAACCACCCCCCGAAGCCGTCCGCGCCGCGCTACGAGACGTGATCGGCCAGTGCATTTATGGGGTGGACGTCAACCCGATGGCCGTCGAGCTCTGCAAAGTCTCGCTCTGGATGGAAGCCCTCCAACCCGGCAAACCCCTCTCCTTCCTCGACACACACATCAAATGCGGCAACAGCCTGCTCGGAACAACAAAGACACTTATGAGCGACGGCATCCCCGACAGCGCCTTCAAACGTACCGAAGGCGACGACAACAGGGCCGCGAGAGAACTCCGCAGACAGAACAAGATCGAGCGTGAGGGGCAGCTGACCCTCGAGGATGCCGTCCCTAGCCTCGTCGAAGAACTCGAAGCGCCTGCGACAGCGCTCGAAGCAGCAAACGACGCAACCGTCCAAGACCTCAAAGACAAGGAACGCCTCTCACGCGAGCTCGAGACCTCCCAGGCCTACAAGCGCGCGAAGCTTGCCGCCGACACCTGGTGCGCCGCCTTCCTCCAACAGAAAACCACCGACGCGCCGCGCCTCACAACCGGTCTGATCAGCAGGATCGCAACCAGACAGCAAACTACGACGGATAGGGCCCTCCACGAGATAGAGCGCCTCGCCGACCAATACAGCCTCTTCCACTGGGAAATCGAGTTCCCCCAGGTGTTCAGCCACCACCAGGCAGGCTTCGACACAGTCATCGGCAACCCGCCCTGGGACCGGATCAAACTCCAGGAAGTCGAGTGGTTCGCCAGCCGCGACCCCGAACTCGCCCGTGCCCCCACAGCCGCCATACGAAGAGCCACCATCAGAGAGCTGCGCCAGCTGGGCGACCCCCTCGCCTCGGAGTTCGACGCCGCCAAACAGCAGGCGAACAAACTCAGCCACCTCGTTCGTTCATCGGACCTCTATCCACTTCTCAGCGGCGGCGACACAAACCTCTACTCACTGTTCGTCGAACAAGCACTCAACCTGGTCCAACCCAGCGGCCTCGTCAGCCTGCTCACACCGTCAGACATCTACGCCGGCAAGACCGCCGCCCGCTTCTTTGAAACCGTCTCCACCACCGGCCGAGCCGCAAGCCTCTACGACTTCGAGAACCGCCGGCTCGGCACTGACCTGCCGCCGTTCTTCCCTGATGTCGACTCCCGTTTCAAGTTTTGTGCGCTCACCCTAGGAGGCGAGCAGCGCCGCTTCGACCAAACGGAGTGCGCGTTCTTCCTCCACGACACCGACACCATCAAGAACCCCGACCGGTGCTTCCCGCTTGCACCGGCGGACTTCGCCCGTGCCAACCCCAACACCCGCACCGCGCCCGTGTTCCGCACCCGCCGCGACGCCGAAATCACCTTGCGCATCTACAAAGACCACCCTGTCCTCGTCGACCGCGCGGAAGGCGAAGAACACAAGACCTGGCCCGTCCGCTACCACACCATGTTCCACATGACCAACGACTCCCACCTCTTCCGCACCGCAGCCCAGCTCCAAGACAACGGGTTCTACCCCGTCCAGGGCAACCGCTGGAAGAAAGGCCAGGAGCTGCACCTGCCGCTGTACGAAGGCAAGATGGTGCAGGCATTCGACCACCGGGCCGCCAGCGTCGTCGTCAATCCCGAGAACCTGAACCGGCCCGCCCAGCCACGAGAAGCCAGCCTCGAGCAACACACCAACCCGGACTGGCTACCCGACCCCCAGTTCTGGGTCAGCGCAGACCTCATCGAGTGGCCCGACGAGCCTGGCTGGGCAGTCGCCTTCAAGGACGTGACCGCACCCACGAACGTCCGCACCATGATCGCAGCAGTCATTCCGCGCTCAGGCGTCGGAAACACCTTGCCGCTCCTGCTGCCCGATCCCAGCGCAACCGTCCCTTACCAGGACTTCGCTTGGCTCATAGGCGCGTGTATGAACTCTTACGTGTTCGACTTCATTGCCAGGCAGAAGGTCCAAGGACAACACCTCAACTGGTTCATCGTCGAGCAGCTCCCCGTTATCGACCCCGCCGGCTACGACCGCCAGTTCAGGGACACAACAGCGCGCGAGCTCGTCCGTGACCACGTGCTGCGGCTCACCTACACCGCCCACGACATGGCACCATTCGCCCACGACCTCGACCACAACGGGCCACCCTTCAGTTGGGACGAAGAGGAACGCCGCCACCTCCAAGCCCGCCTCGACGCCCTCTACTTCCACCTCTACAACATCGGCCGCGACGACGCCGACTACATCCTCAGCACGTTCCCGATCGTCCGACGTCAGGATCAGGCCAGGTTCGGCTGCTACCGCACCCGCGACCTAATCCTCGCCTACATGAACGCCCTCGCCGCCGGCGACACGAACACCACGGTGGCGCTATAGCGAGGATGCAAGGTGGGTCTGCCAATGCCCGAGATTGTCCTGCACTGACCGCGCTGCGCCTCCGAACGCACGGGGCTTGTGGTCGACGGCGGGCAGGAGCGACCGGCGGCCGTGAGGGCCCGTCCGCTTGTCGGTTTTCGGGCTGCCATCCAGGCCGGGTGGGCCCAGGCGTGAATATGCGACAGCGAGGGCGCAGCCGGATCCGGGAGCGGCCAGCCAGCCGCAGACGGCCTCGCCTTCGGTTGCCGACACGGCACCCTGGTGTCCCTGCAGCCGCCGCGGATGCGCTCCACCCGCTGTGCCGGGCGTCCTGCCCCCAGGCCCGGGGGCAGGGCAGCGACACGGCCGGTAGCCGTGACCTGCCGAAGCCCATGAGCCAGCCGCACAGTTCGTGGCCTGAGGTGCCGCCCCTGTTGTCTGGTGCGCGAGCACGGTAGCGCTGGATGGAACCGGGGCTGGCCCAACACCCGGTAGGCCCCACACCCCTGGGGCTGCCAACACCCGCTGCGCCTGTATGAACAGCCCCCCACCCGGAGCGTCGAGGCCGGAAGAGTCCCCTCGGCCGCATCGAGCAGAATCTGGTTGGCTACCCTCAAGTCAGCCACCCACCGCCACCGACCGCGCGTCTTCCCCCGGGTTCGCCTCAGCGGCGACGTTAGCCCCATGTCGGTCGCTCGGCGAGCCTTGACCTGCTGACAGGCGTCGTCAAGTCATAGCGAGCAGCGACTGATTGGACAAGCTATATGAACCAGTCATCAGCGTAAGGAGCGACGATAACCTCTTGAATAAGTAGAGAGAGCTCCACAGTGTAATAGACGCCGGAGACATGAACTTCATGAGATAGATCAACCTTTCCTCCATGTGATGTCAATTCCTGTGATATAGCTCTCACTTCCCTCTCGTGTTCAAAGCTCTGTCGCTTGTGTAGGTATGCATAAAAATAAGTTGCTTTCTTGGATAAAGGTCATGTCGTAGTCAACGTAGCTGACTTTTCCAACAAAGATGTCTTCACCGCATGTGAAGCTCTGGGTAAGCGCTTTACATTCAGCCTTAACGGCTATTCCGTCATGCTCTCTGGAATAGAGTCTCCACATAGCGGCCGATTCACGACGAGCTTCGTGCCAGCAACTGATATATGTGAATCGGCGTGCTCCCTCAGTAAAGGCTGCGAACTGCTGCATGGTTGACTCGGGGATCTTCCTTTCGTACAAGGCCGGACGCAGAGCCACATTGGCCTTGGAGTAGGAACCTTCGAAAGGGTCACCCAGCTTGTCTGCTCTGACGAAGAAGAGAGCTTGAGTATCCAAGAGGGACACGAACTTTGTGAAGTCCATGTACCGTCATAGAGCCGAATCATCTTCAGGAGTATTGAAGGCTAGATGTTCCTTGTACAACTTCTACCTCAGACAGTGCTCTATGGTGCGGTCAATTGTATCATACAGGGATGTTGGAAGCCGCCGGCACGTAGCATTTCGTAGCCTGAGACCTCCTAGCTGGCGAGCAGTCCTTAACTTCACTCCGTCGGATCTGACTAACTCTCAGAAATTATCAGGCAATAGCCGACATAATGCTGCGAAGTGATCCTTATGATGAATCGCACAGTTTCCCAACCTGGGACGTATAATGTTGACGAGAGCTCCTGTCTCCTTTTATGCGAGTAGTTGTACAGGCGACGCTGGCTGTTGATTTGGCGCAAGCCCCCGGACGGGTTTGCGTTCCAGGGTGAGTAGAGTCACACGGTTTGACAGCTGGCCTCGTAGCGTGGAGTTGAGACTGCCGGAGTAGCTGTCCCCGAGAGCCGGTGGGCACAATAGGGGGCGTACGGGTACCGACGTAGCCAAGCCAGGCTGGCACGGCCCGGTTGTTGAGCCTCGAGGTGCATTGTCCGTGCGCGGGAGACCTGTGGGCAATCGAACAGCTTCTGCGAGGCTGCGGGGGGCACACTTGTCGGCCTGGATGCGCCGAGCCACCCATCGCTAGGTGCGTTGCCGGATGTGCCTCGTCTACCACGGCCGGCAGCCACAAGGGCCGCCCGTCGTGAGTTCGGGCCGCCAACCAGACCCGGTGGGCCCAGAAGTGGATCGCGGCAGCTGGGGCACGGCCGGCCACAGACGGCCCCGTACTTGGGTTGCCGACACGGCACCCTGGTGCCCCTGCTGTGGCCAGACGCCAGCCCCGCCTGCCTTGCGGCTGGGCCCGTCCAGCCCCCGGGCGCGGCGGCAGGCCACGGCTACCGGCGGTGTGCCAGTCCCCCGTTGCTGTCGGGGCTCGGGCGGTCCACCACAAAGCGGGCGGGGGCACACCGGCGGCAGTAGGAGGGCCAGGCGGCTAGAGGCAGCCTAAGGCGAGGGCCGCCTGTAGCCGGCAGGCTGCTCTTGCGTCCGGCTGCGCCCCAGCTTGTCACATATTGACGTCTGAGCCCCATCTGGCCCAGCAGCCCTCAAGGGGGGAACGGCCACACCCGGAGAGGGCTTCAACCGCAGCCCACTGGACAAGCTACACCGGCCGCGAGATCCTCTCCACCCTCCGGGAAGCCCAGGCCCCGGTCGAGGGTTACACCAGATCCACAACAAGCCCCCGGTACTGCCCGCCCACCTCCACTCGAACCCACCAAGCCCACATCCATGTAGCCCGTGATCCCTGGCCACAGCTAGGAGGGGGGCCACACCATGCCGCCGCTACAAGCCTGGGGCAGGTAAGGCTATTAGGCTTGGATGGGTAGGTGGGTGGGCGGGGCGGCTATCTCGAAAACGATGGCCTATGGTCTCCTCTTGCGTGTCGGGATATCTGTGGTGTGCCGCATAAACATGGCCGCCGCTGGGTGTGCGATCATGCGGTTGGCGCGTGCTGATGGTGAGCCTTCTCCGATGAGTCTTCCGCTACCGTCGTATCGTGTTCCTGTCTCCTCGAGTGTGCTGCGTTGGGCTCGTGAGACGGCGGGCCTCTCGCTTGAGGAGGCGAGTCGGCGGGCCAGGGTCAGTGCTGATCGTCTCCTGGTGTGGGAGGGGGGCACGCCGGAGGGGGCTCAGCTCGGTCTTTGGGCCGAGGAGGATGTCGTTGAGTCGCCGACAGTGGCCCAGCTTCGGGTGCTTGCGAAGAGGTACCGCCGGCCGGTTTCTGTTTTTCTTCTTTCGGAGCCGCCTGCGGAGCGGCTGTCGGCGACGTATGCGCGGCGTCTGCACGGGGCCGAGGCCGATTCCGGAAGCCCTGACCTGAGGTTCGCTGTTCGGGAGGCGTGCGAGCGGAGGGAGTTGGCGCTCTCACTGGTAGCGCAGATCGGAGAGCAGCCGAGGGAGCCCAAGGTCGTTGGTGTCGATCCCGGCGATCCTGAGCGCTCCGGTGAGGCGATACGCGAGGCGCTTGCTGTCGGCAGCCAGGACATCGCGAAGTGGGCGCGGGACGGGGGCACGCTGCGGCAGTGGATCGACCGGATCGATGCTACGGGTGTGCTGATCAACCAGTTCCGGGGCGTCGGTGTCGGGGAGCGGCGCGGCTTCTCGATCGTCGAGACGCCGCTGCCACTGATCGCGATCAACCAAGGGGACGCGGGCACGGCCCGTGTTTTCACGCTCCTGCACGAGTACGCGCACGTCCAGCTTGCGGTGAACGGCTTCGGGCTGAGTGACGAGTCGTGGTGCAACGCCGCCGCGGCCGCCGCTCTTATGCCAGCGGCCGGCTTCAAGGGCGCGGCGTCGTCGTTTGAGGGTGACTGGCCCCAGAGGAGCGCTCAGCTCGCGGAGGCGTTTGGTGTGAGCAGGGAGGCCGCCTACCGGCGTCTCGTGACGTTCGGGCTGATCTCGCAGGACGACTACCGGGCCGCGCGCTCATGGCTAACCCACGAGCCCAAGCCAGAAGGGGGAGCCGGTGGTGGCCCCGGCTACCCTGGGAACAGGGTACGGGAGATCGGCCGCGGGTTCATCCAGATCGTCGGCGCGGCCTACGACGGCAACGCGATCTCGCTTCACGAGGCGTCGAGATATCTCGACGTCAAGGCGAAAGACGTCGACAAGCTTGTCAGCCGAGCGGTCGGTGGCTGACCGCTTGGCTGGGTGGCTGACCGCTTGGCTGGCTACTCGCTCGATAGCTCCTCGCTCATTGACCTAGTAGATCGCCACTACGTGCGGGCTGTCTTCCCCGCTCTGTGGGAGAGGATGGAAGCTCTCGTCGCGGAAGGACGCCTCGTGGTTGTTGATCAGGCTGCGCTCGAGTGCAAGTCCGACGCTGCCCGGGCGTGGCTCGAAGACAACCCCAAGGCAATCCAGGGCGCCCTGGAGGTGTGGGAACGAGCACGCCGGATCGTGGAAAGCGTCGAAAAAGACCACGGTGTAGCACCCGTTGAGACACGCTGGAAAGGAGCGAAGGACGCCGACCCTCTCGTTATCGCGCTCGCCGAAGAGCGCGGCTTCGCTGTCGTGACCTCTGAGAACAAAGGCAGCGTCGACCACCCAAAGATCCCGACCGTGTGCGAGTGGCAAGGTGTTGAATGCCTGAACCTCGTCGAGTTCTTCGAACGCGAGCGCTGGAGCTTCTAGCGAACCAGGACACTGCGCTGTCAGTGCTCGCTAGGTGGGTGGGGTTGACCTGGTTATGTTGGCGCCCTGGGGCTGGGCGCTGTGGGGTCTTGGGGAGGGAGCTGGTTGTGGGGAGGCCGGGGTTTTTGCCGGAAGGCGGTCTGGCTGTGTCCCGTGGTGGCTGCGCGTTCCGTGTCGTCGCCACGGGGCCCGGTCTAGCGTCCGAGTGGCCGTGTCGGTGGACAGGACAGGCCGACATCGAGGAAGGGAATGGCGAAGCGCTCACGAGCGGGGAGCTGCGGGTGTTGCCTCGTGAGAACGCGCGTCTGCCGGGGCAGAAAGGAGATTCTGCGGAGGGCGGAGGTTTTCTTCGCTAGGGAGGCCGGCCGGCCGAGACGAGGATTCCGGCTGGGCGATCAAGAGGCTAGGCGGCGCCCTGTCTCCCTGCGGTGCACGGCGCTCCGCGTTTTCCGGGCGGGCTCTACGCGTGGAAGAAGAGGCGGCCAGCGCGGTGGTCCCGCCAGGAGAAGCGGCTGAAACACCCGATCAGGCGCGCGTTCACCGGCTCGAGCGAGACCTACGGTGCGCCGCGTATCTGCGCCGGCCTTGCCGACGACGGCGTCAACGCCGGGCGCAAGCGTGTCGCCAGGCGCATGCGCGAGCTTGGCATCGAGAGCGGCTCCCGCCGCGGGAAACGGCGGTAGCGGACAACGGATCCCCGCCAGAGAGGCACCGGCAGCCCCCGACCTCCCCAGGCGCCAGTTCAAAGCCCCGCCTCTGGCTGGCTCTGGGTCGCTGGCACCAAGCTACGCGCAGACCCGGGAGCGCCAATTGAGACCCGGGAGCGCCAATTTCTTCCCCTTGGCGCGGTTATCGACGCGTGTTCTCGCCGCTGTCTGGGCTGGCCGATGCGAGACAACCCCTGAGACAGAGCCCGTCCCTGGCGCGCCCGGTATGGCCATCAACAAGCAACAACCCCAGCCCGGACTCGTTCGTCACCCTAGGAGGCTGTAGCGAAATTCGCTGGAGCGACAGAGACGTCACACGGCGCTTCTCTGTTCCTAAGAGCTAGGAGGGTCTAGCGAAACGCGGAATGCCTGTATCCATGCGGGTCTGCTCGCAGCGGCTGAGGGCGGTTACCCACGCATCCGGCAGTTTTACCCACTGCCGGAGCGAAGCGGCATCTGTTCGTCTGGGAGTTGGAAGGGCTGGGCCTCGCTGTCCGGGGTCAGTGGCAAGGGCGTTCCTAAGTGATCTGCTCTCTTGAGGTTGGTTCGTCCTCGGCGTGAGGGTGCGGGTCGCAGGTGGGGGCGTGATGGCTCGCCGCGGTCTGGGCGGCGATCATGCCGACCGCGTAGACTGAGGCGGCGGCAGGCCTGGGCCGGCGCGAGGGGCGCGCCCGATGCCGGCGGGGGGCTTGGCCGAGTCTTCGGTTTGGTGGGAGGTTGAGGATGGCTGTTGTGATGCGTGCGGCAGCGGTGTACATGCTGCTGTTGGCGGTTGTGGTAGCTGGGCATTTCCTGGCCAACCAGTTCTACGACCCCGCGTTAGAGGGCACATCGCTGACCGTGTGGCGGGTCATCGACCCGCTGATGGTCGCCGGCTTGGTGATGGTGCTGGTGTTTGCCTTCGCGAGGAAACGCCGCCTGGACGCCAACCCGGCCGTCGATCGAGAGTACCTGGAGACGAACGTCGTCTTCTACTACTCGGCCGCGCTTCTTCTCGCACTTCTCTGGAACTGGTTCGGCTTCGAATGGGTCGAACCCAGCAACAGCGCGGGCTGGATATGGACGGTGATCGACGTCACACTACCCCTCCTTCTGGCCTCGACCGGTATCCGGCTCCTGCGATCTCCGAGCTGACGCCGTGGCCTGCCCGCGGTGTTTGTGCCAGGGTTTGTGTTGGTGGGGTGGTGTGAGTTTTCTTTCGGGTTGTGGGTTGGTGCGGGGGTCACGGGCCACGAGGGTGCGGGTATGGTGGTTTCAGGTGCCGGTGGGCGG
>JAPOVR010000044.1 GCA_026708005.1 Actinomycetes bacterium | reverse complement strand
CCACCACAGCCAGAACCGCGGCAAACACAACGCCAACAAACGGTCTCACACCCCCTTTCTAGCCGTCGCCACGGACAACACCACCCCAAACCCCCGTAGCCCCCGCTTGCAGGAGCTGTGCGCGCCCTGCCATATCGAGAAGTCGCGGGGCGAGGGACGCCGTCCTGAGAGCCCGGTGGTGGCAGAGTGGGGCCGGTTCCTGGACGAGCTGCGGTAGCGCCGGTGCGGGCGGCGGCTAGGAGCGAGCAGGGCTCCCCCTCCCCCGGGGGGTGTTATGATCTACCCACTTCGTGAGTGTGGTGCTGCGATGTCCGCTGAGTGAGTGGAATCGGAGCGCAGGCTTTCGCGGGAGGCTCGCCTAGCGCGGGCCTCTCGTTTTTCCGGGGTAGGGTTCGCCGCGTCCCCCGGTAGCTCAGCCGGATAGAGCGCCACACTCACGATGTTGGAGGTCGCGGGTTCGAGTCTCGCCCGGGGGATTGCGACGAGCCCAGCTAGAAGCCTAGGCGCCCAAATAGGGTCCGGTAAGAGGCATTACCGGAACCTAAACTCGCCTCACCTCGCCGAGCTCCGCCCCGCCAATCCTCGCCGCATCTAGGTGGGTTTGACGAAGTTACATAAACCTACCAGGCTGCCTATACGACGACGGCTGTCGTCTCAGCTCCCACGCAACCCTCTTGCAGCCGTCACAGAGACCGGACGGCGCCTTGTCTGGGAGCCGCTGCTTACACCGCTCGCAGCGTCTCACACCTGGTTCGCGGCCGGTGAGCACTTCCACCAGCCGGTGCAGGAGCCTACCCATCCCTCAAGCCTATTTCGTCAAACCCGCCTAGAGTGGACGGCATTGGTAGATCTATCCCAGGGAAGTGCCGCCGCGGCGGGGTCTGCTGGCCCGTCTGCCTGGTCGCCGCTAGCCTGCCGGGTATGGCCCACCCGGACGTTTGGAACATCGATGGGATCCGGGCCCGGATCGCCGAGGCCCGGGGGATCCTCGACGCGGCTGGGCGGAGACTCGCCGTGGCGGCGAGCTCTGGCCTGCCGGTAGCGGAGCGGGCGAAGGCCGCCAGCGAAGCCAGGCGGGAAGTCGGGCAGGTCGAGGCCGAGCTGGGCCGGCTCGAGCGGCTGCTCGAGAAGTAGGCGGCCGTGCTCGGCCGGATCATGGCCGGTGTCTGCCTCTGGTGGGGTCTGACCGCGCTCGCGGTGGTGCTTGTGACGGTGGTCGGCGGCCTCGACTTCTCCGACATCGCGGGCTGGCGGGCCGCCCCGGTGGCCGGCGTGCCGGGGGCGGCGGCGGCGGCGTGGCTGTGGTGGGCGCTGCGCTAGACTCGGGGTGCGCCGGCGCGCCGATTGTCACTGCGTCACATGGTCATGAGCGCGCCGGCGCGTATTCGCTAGGCGGATCTGTCTGCCGTGGGCCGTCGGATCGTCGGCCCGCTCGGCCACCTACCGTAGCTGGGGCTGTGCAGCTACTGGAACGGTAGCTGGATGGGCCAGCTACCCTCGTTGAAGGACCCCGGGTGGCAGGAGGCCGCTTAGGGCTGTATCGGGCATGGCTACGCTTATCGGTATCGCGTTCGTCGCCGGTCTCGTGACCGCGATCTCACCGTGCGTTCTACCGGTGTTGCCGATCATTTTTGCGAGTAGCGCGTCCGGTTCGGCGAGGCGCCCGTTTGTGGTTGTGGCGGGGCTTGTGGTGAGCTTCACGGCGTTCACGCTGGCGGCGACGGCGCTGTTGAGCGCGCTCGGGTTGCCGGGCGATCTTCTGCGGAACATCGCGATCGCTGTGGTGCTGGTGATGGCGATCGCGCTTGTGTTCCCGTTCGTGGCGAGGTATGTCGGGAAGCCGTTTGAGGCGTTTGGGCGTTTCCGGTTCGGCACCGGCGGCGGCGGGTTCGTGCTTGGCCTCAGCCTTGGCCTGTTGTTTGCCCCGTGTGCCGGCCCAATCATCGCCGCGGTCTCGTTGATCGCGGCGACCAAGCAGTTCTCGCTGGAGGCGGTCGCGGTGACGCTCGTCTACGCGTTGGGTGCCGGGATCGTTCTGCTTGCGATCGCGATCGCTGCGCAGCGGGGGCTGTCCGCTCCGAGGCTCAGAGCCCGGGCCCCCCAGATCCGGCAGGCCCTTGGTGTGCTGATGGTCGGCGCGGCTGTCGTGCTTATCCTCGGTCTCGACGGGCGGCTTGCCGCGAACGTCCCTGACTACGTTCAGTCGTTGCAGGGCCTTGAGGAGAGCACCGCCGCTGCGACGGCGATCCGTGAGCTGACCGGCTCGGAGGGCAGCGTCGTGGAGGGGGCCGATCAGGAGGAAGCCGTCGCGGCCGTCCGCCAGGCCGCGGCAGAGACCGGCGCCGCAGAGTCCGCGCCGGCCGAGCCCGAAGCTGCTGGTGGTGCTGCCGGCGACAGCGCTTCCGGCAAACGGCCGGAGGACCAGCCGCCGGCCGGTGGGGAGCCGGCGGGCCCGGAGCCGGAGACCACACAGCCGGAGAGCCCGGAGCTTGCGCTTCTGGCCAGCCTCCCCGACTACGGGCCGGCGCCGGAGTTCACGGGTCTCGAGGGCTGGATCAACTCGGGTCCGTTCACCCTTGAGGGGCTGCGCGGCAACGTCGTCTTGATCGATTTTTGGACGTACTCCTGCGTGAACTGCATCCGCACGCTCCCGCATCTGAAGCGCTGGCACGATCGGTACGCCGACGAGGGCCTGGTCATCGTCGGTGTTCACACGCCCGAGTTCGCGTTCGAGCGGGAACGCGACAACGTCGAGGAGGCGGTCGAGGGCTTCGAGATCGCCTACCCCGTGGCCCTTGACCCTGACTTCGGGACGTGGCGGGCCTGGGGGAACCGTTACTGGCCGGCGAAGTACTTCATCGACCGGGACGGGAACGTCCGGTTCGCCCACTTCGGCGAAGGCCACTACGAGGAGAGCGAGCTCGTCATCCGGGCGCTTTTGGCCGCGGGCCCAAGCCAGCCAAGCGACAGCCTCCTTGTCTCGACGGGTCTCAGCGATCTCACGCCCAGCCGGCCGCAGACCCATGAGACCTACCTCGGCTACCGGCGGGCCGAGAACCACGCCGGCGACCCGTTCCAAAGGAACCAGGCCGCCGCCTACACGCTCCCCGGCACGGAGCTCCCGGAGCACGGCTGGGCACTCGCAGGCACCTGGACGGTCGAGGACGAACGAGCTGTCGCCGGCGAGAACGCCGTGCTGCACATGCGGTTCCTCGCAGAAGCCGCGCACCTCGTGCTCGGCCCCTCAGACGAAACAGCCGGCCCAGGAACCGTTGACGTCACGCTCGACGGCACCCACATCACGCAGCTCACGATCGACGAGTACAGGCTGTACACGCTCGCGGCCGGCCAGACCTACAGCCTCCACGACCTCGAACTGGAGTTCAGCCCAGGCACCGCCGCCTACGCCTTCACCTTCGGAGAAATCCAGCCCGGCGCCGGCTAGCAGAACGAGCTAGCCGGGCCAGCGGCACCCCTGTGGACAAGGACAGACGCTGCCCCGGGCTCTTGCTCATAGTGGCGGTGGCTGCCGTGCCTTGCGATATGTCGCGAGGGCGAGCCGCTGCCCCGCCACAGCAACGGCCTACAGCCGCTAGCTCCCGCAGCGTCTTCTCTTCCATCAGACCTGCCAGGCCGGCGGGCTTTCGACTTCCCTTTCGCCGAAGACCATGCTCTGAAACGCCAGCGACCGGGCCGTCTCTTGGTTTATCCGCTGGCTCCGGTGGACGCCGGCGAAGCGGCGGCTCCCAGGGACAAAAGGGTTTTGCCAAACCCCTTCCTAGGCGCAGAGGCCTTCTTCGCTGACACCTCGGCTGCTGTCGCAGATGTCGGTCACGTGAACCGACCAAATCGTGAAGGGCCCGGTCCCGAATCCCTGCTCGTGGACGGCGTCGGCGCTGACAACGATCCGGTGACCACGCACCGAGTCGTCGGGTAGCCCGAGCACGTCGACTGTGATCTGGCTCAGGGCCTCGGCGTGAGCCGGCCGGTCTGAGAACACCACACGCGGCGGCACCTCCCCTTCGGACACGAAGACCCCGGCAACGATCAGACCCAGATCGAGAAGTGTCTCAGCTATCGGCGTCTCTCCGACCTTTTCCACGACCTGCGAGGCCATGTCACGGCTCCAGCCCAACGGCGCGAGAAAGTCGGCGCCGGCCCAGCCTGTCAGCTCCCCTGCTCTCACCTCATGCCAGACGGCCGTCGACACCTTGCGGGTGTTGCCGGTAGCAACGACCTCTCCCCACGGGTCGAGCCTGGCGACGATCTCGCCGCCGGGCACGTCGAGGATGTCCAGCGTCCCGTTCCAGGCAACGCCTACCACCGCCAGCGTGTCCCCTGCGGCTGGTCCGAACTCGTACGGATCACCCGGCAGCGACGCAGACGAAGCTGGAAGCTCCGAGTCGGCCTCCGAGGCTGTTTGTTGGGCGAGTCTGATTTCGGTGATGGCGTCGATGATGCTGTGGATCAGGTTGTCGAGACGCTCGGAGTCGAGCCTGCGGGCCTCAGCGATGCTGTTTTCCTGCCGTGCCAGGACCCGTTCGACGATCGCTTCGATAGCGGCCTCGTCGAGGGTCGCATCTGCCCCCGCCGGCCCGGGGGGCCCGGCCTGCCCCGGTGGCCCTGGCGGGCCCGGTTCCCCCCTGCACCCGGACGCGGTCAAGGCCACAGCCGCGGCCGCCACTAGAACCAGGAACAGCGGGCGTGCCCTCACCCCGGCAAGCCTAAGGAAACAGACGACGCGGGGCTGGATACCCATGCCATCAGGGTGCACATCTAGCCTGGCCTGCACGACAGCAGCGTGCGGGCTATACGCGCGCACGCTGGGCATTGTGTAATCAGTGAGACTGCGGCTTTCGTTAGGAGTGGAGGCCATCATCGCGAATAACTCGGCAGTGTTTGGAGGAATTGCGCGGTGAGGCCGAGCGGATCCCGGATGGCTGGCTGCCTGCGGGCTGTTGCTCTTGCCGTGGCTCTCGCGTCATCCTTGCTGGGCTCGGCTGAGGCGCGAGGCGCGAATGTTGCGGTTCCTGTTGCGGCTTCTCTGCCCATCGCTGAAGGCGTGAGGGTCGGACCGGTCTTGGTTGGTGGCATGGATGCCGCTGAGGCTGAGGCGGCTGTTTGGGAGGCGTTTGATCGCCCGTTGCGTCTGGTGCTTGGGGGACAGAGCTGGCAAGCAAGGCCTGCGCAGCTGGGCGCTAGGCCCGCGGTGGGAAGCGCAGTCAGGCAAGCGCTCTACGCGTATCCCGGGCAGAGAGTCGTTCTTGGTGTGGGAACTGCGAACCAGCTTGTGTACAGCTATGTCTGGTCGCTCGCTGTCAGCATCGGCCAGCCGGCGGTGAACCCGCAGGTGCTGCTTACCGGGAGCAGGCCGCCGGCTGCCGGATTGAGGGAGGGTGTTGTCGTTGACGTTGCCGCGTCGGCGGCGGCGATTCTGGTGAAGCTCCGTGGGTTCAATCGAGCGCCGGTCGAGCTTACGCATAAGCGCATCGAGGCCTGGATGGTCGAGAGTGCGACGGCGCCGGCGACAGTAGTGGTTCAGCGTGCCTTGAGGGAGCTGTTGTTCTACAAGGACGGGAGGCTCGCACGAAGGTTCACCGTCGCGGTCGGCCTGCCCGAGTATCCGACACCGCTTGGCCGGTTCGCGATCGCAACCAAGCTGGTGGATCCGACCTGGATTCCACCTGACTCGGAGTGGGCTGAGGGCTTCGAGCCTGTCGGGCCTGGGCCTGACAACCCTCTCGGCACCCGCTGGATAGGTCTCACAAGCCCGCAGATCGGGATCCACGGCACTCCAGACCCTGACTCGCTCGGCACCGCCTCCTCCCACGGATGCATACGCATGAGCATCCCCGAGGTGGAGTGGCTTTTCTCACAGGTCGATGCCGGCACGCCGGTCTGGGTCATCGAGGCGTAGCCTCCAGGCTTGGTCTGCGCCATTTGGTGAACCGCGAGGCCGGCGGGTACGTGGCCGGGATCGCGGCCAGCAGCGGTGTGGAGAGGTTCTGGTCGATGTTGAAGCGCGGGATCGTGGGCACCTACCACCGGGTGTCGCGGAAGCGACTGTGAGTGCGCGCCAGCTGCTGCGGCTAGCGAATCGCGTCTAAGCGCCTGCGAGCAGGCCGCGCGGGGAAGCCGGTCGTCTAAAGGCCGCGCGGTGAGAGGGACGCCCGGAGGGGCGTCGCCGCCGGTCAGCCGTCGTTATGACGACTCGTCCTGCGGGCGGCAGCAGCCACCGGCACGGAGAGCCGCCAGCTCAGCTGCGACCGCGACCGCAGCCTGGACTTCTACCGGCGTGGAGTCGCTTATGGCCCGCGCGACCCTTTTCGTCGCGTCCGTCGCGTTGTCGGGCACAGCATCCTGGAAAGTTGTCATGCCAGTAGCTGAGCGTCCGGTAACGGCACACCGCGCCCTCCAGCGCATCCACCTCCACGTCGTACACAGGCTCGCTAGCCACCCAGCCCCCTCGCCGCTCGCAGCGAAGCGTCCAGCCGCCTAGCGTGCTCGATCAGCTCCGCACGCTCGCTGCAGGCCCGCTCATACGCGCACGCTCGCTCGTGCGTCTCCAAAGGCTCGCCACAGTCCCTGCACCTGTACGCCAACCACAGCCACAGCTCGCCAGCCACACCGCAACAGTCGCAGCCAAACAGGTACAACCGCAGCCTACGCAGCATCGTGCCGAACATCACGCCGCCCGGCAGCCTAGCGGCCCGCACACGCGGTTAGCTTCCGGTAACGCGATCACGGCCAGCTCGAGCACGGGCCCGCGCTCGTCCGCTACGCGTCAGGGCATCGACAGGTTGTAGCTCCATGTCGGCCTGCGCGCCCTACCGATGCCCGTGTCCGTGCTCCTCTAGGACTTGGCTTTCTCAGCGCTCGGGGCCTCCTTCTTGATCTTTGCGATCACCCTGTCGCAGGCTTCCCGCGTCTTGTAGCCTTTCGCCGCCTCGGCGACGGCTTTGCCGTCCGGCGCGTTGAGGCTCCAACGCCATTCTCCGTCGTGAGTCTGGTACCTCTCAAACACGTAGCTGGATGTCATGGGGTCTCCTTCCTGGACAAGGCTTGCAGCCTTGTCCTGTTGCTGATCTACCTGTTGTTCTTGCGAGGCTTGGTAGCGCGGTCGAGAACCTTCTTCTTCCCTTCAACCACGCGCCTCTCGTCTAACCAGACGGTCGATCGTAGTAGCGGGCGACCGCGCCGCGCTCGAGGGTTTGCCGTTCCGTGTAACGGGCGACCATCCGGCTGGTTTTCCAGCCGCCGGCCTGCATGATCGCGGGGAGTTCAGCACCGTTGGCTAAGAGGTCCTGAGCCATCCCGACGCGGGGGCTGTGGCCGCTGTAGTTGCCTTCAAGACCTGCGCTGCGAGCGGCCTGCTTGAGCCGGACTGCGAGCTGGTTGGGCCGCAGCCCGAAGACAAGTGCCTCTGGATCAAGCGGGATCGGCCGTATTCGGGCCAGCGCGGCCATGGTTGGCGCGCCGAGGTAGACGAGCTGGCGCTCGCCGGCTCGTTTGGCGGTCTTCGCCCGGTAGATGCGAGCACGGCCGTCGCCTTTCTCGGTGCGCTGGATGTCCGCCCAGGTGAGGTCAGCGGCCTCGCTGATTCGTAGGAGCCCGTCGCGCATCACGCTGGCGAGGGCGATGTCGAGATCGCCGCGCCGGCGGGCTTTCTCGGTGCTCTCGAGGCTGCCGCCGCGGCCGGGACGGGGCTGGTGTGCGGTCGCGCGGATCGCGGTGAGCCCTGCCCTGGTCAGGCCAGAGGCCTGGTTCTGCGGTTTGCCGTGGCGACGATCGAGACCGCGCAGCAGCGTTCTGATCTCAGGGCCGTCGGGGCGCGGGTGACCGACAAGATCGTGGGCTTTGAGGATCGCGGCCCGGTGTAGTCTCGCGGTGGCCAGGGTGCGGCCGGCGCCCATGAGCGCGGCCAGGTAGCCCGCTACCGTCGCCGGCGCCGCCGGCAGGGCAGGGAGACCCTCGGCGTCCGCCCAGGCGGTGAACCGCTGCCACGCCGAGGCGTAGGTCTTGCGGGTATTCGGAGCGACAGCGTCCTGCAGCGCGACAGCGACCTCCTTAGACAGCCGACCGGGAAGCCGGCCCGCAGGCCCAGTCGGGGCGCTGATGGTGAGCCTGGCGTCTGGCTTCATCTCGACCAGCGAGCAGAGCTACTTTTTCTCGTCGTTTTTGCCGAGTGCGGAGTCGACGATCTCGCGGGGGATGGCGGCGGTGCCGCGGAGGGCGTCTTTGATGGCCTGGCCGCCTTTGCCGCCGATCTCGTTGGCTGCGTCGACGGCTCCGACGACGGCGGCCTTGGTGGCGTCGCTGACGTTGGCCCCGAGATCGCCGGCGGCCTTCGTCGCTCCCTGTACTGCTGCGACCGCGGTCTCTCCGAGGTCTGTGCCGGCCTCCTTGGCGCCGAGGATCGTGCCGCTGACGGCCTTCTGTGTCGCCTCGACGACGTTCCCGCCGACCTCGCCGACTCCCTGCACCGTGCTCGCGGCGACTGAGGAGGCTGCCTCGATCGTGCTGGTGCCGACCTCGGAGGCCCCCTGGATCGCCCCGGAGGCGACGTCAGAGACGGCATCCACCGCGGCGGATGCGACCTCGCCGGTGTCCTTCACCGTCCCGACGATCACGTTCTTCACCGAGGTACGAAGCGTCGTAATCACATCCTCGCTGCCCTTAATCGCCGCGACGACCGTGTTCTTCGCCTCGTTGATGACCTTGTCAAGCATCACTCCTCCTCCTTGGTTGAAGATCCCTTTGGTGCCCTCTGCGTCTCTGGGCAGGGGCGGTCTGAGTGGTTCGGCCCGGCTGCCCCGGGACCAAGAGACCCTACAACCCGAGGGCGCTAGTGGCGCCCTCGGGTTGTAGGGGTTCCTGGCCGGCTCGGGTTTCGGCTCAACCCTCGACAATCGACGCCGGCCCGACCTGTACCTGCAGCTGTCTCGCTTTCTTCTCCTCCGCTTTCGGGACGGTGATCGTCAACACCCCGTGCTCGTAACGGGGCTCTGCCTTGGCCGGGTCAACGGAGTCCGGCAGCCGCAACGCCCTGTGAAACGAACCGGTCCGACGCTCGCGCATCAGGTAGGTGTCGTCCTCGTCCTGATGCTCGCCCGCCGTCTGCCCCTTGATCGTCAGGACGTTGTCCTCGATCGAGACCTGAACGTCATCGGGCGCGACACCGGGCATCGAGGCACGGATCACGATGTAGTCGCCCTTCTGAACCACGTCCAAGGGAACAGCCCACGCCTCGATCTCAGGGCTGCCATTCGAGGCACCGGTGGTTGTGCCGATTCTTCGCCACATCCTGTCCACCGTGTCCTGCAACTGGCGTAGCTCACTGAAGGGTTCCAACCGCTGCGCCATCTCTCTCACCTCCTCCTGCCGTCCGCCAACAGAGCGGGTATAAGAGCCATTATACACGCTTTACCTCCCTATGCAAGTCGCCATTAGCAAACTTGAGTGTCATACAGTGAACCAGCATATAGAGAGCGGCTCGGACAAAGACACGCCATCAGAACACGCCAAGCAACGGGTGGCGCATCCATGGCTCGCAGCCGGCCCTGTTGCCCTGTTCTGCCGCCGTTGGCAGTCACCTCCCCAGACTGTGACGCCTCGATCCCCAGACTGTGACGGTGCAGGTTCCCCCACCGGTGACGCCTGGATCCCCCGGCGGTGACGCTTCGATCCCCCGGCGGTGACGCAGCCGCCTCCCCAGACTGTGACGGTGCAGGATCCCCCGGCGGTGACGCCTGGATCCCCCGGCGGTGACGCTTCGATCCCCCGGCGGTGACGCCCAAATCCCCCGGCGGTGACGCTTCGATCCCCCGGCGGTGACGCTTCGATCCCCCGGCGGTGACGCTATTGCTGTGTTTTGCAGGTATTTAGCTGGTCCCCCTGTGGTCCCTGTGGTCCCTGCGCGCGCGCGAGACTTCGAACCTGTGGAAACTGTGGAGAACTTGCTATCCAAGATGGTCCGGCCAACTGCTACCACGCAACCGTCAGCTCAAGAACCGAAAGCGCACACACGCCGTCCAAGTTCAAGCGCAAGAGCCAGGCGAAGCAAAAGGTAGCGTCGCCGCTACCGCCCGGTTAGACCAAACACGCCACAAGTGTCCAACCGCAAAAAGCAGCACTTACGGGGCAACCGGCGCCGGCCGGGGTAGGTGGGTTGGTTCTCCCGGTGGCTCAGCGCTGGGCGGCTGACGGGTTTCTCCGGAGGTCCTGGGCACAGGACGTGGGGTGAGCGTCACCGGTGGGGGATCCAGGCGTCACCAAGCCGTGTTCTTAGCAGCAACGCTCTTGCAGGCGACGAGGTCTATCCGTCTGCCTCTGGATACTTGTCCCCGTGCAGCTCGGTCAGTCGTGGTTCGAGGGCCGCGCAGTTAGCGACGGGAAGCTCCCATCCGTGAACGGGCCTGTGCCTGTTGTCCGTGGCGAAGTTGTGGTCAACGTGGCCGCGTCGCTGTTCGACGAGCTCGCCGCCGCCGTTCGCGACTCGCTCGCGCTCGCCAACGACATAGCGGCGCCGACAGTCGATGAGCTCGCCGACGCGATCGGCCCCGGCTGGGAAGACGCCACCCGTGAGTACACCCGCCTAGTTCTCGGCCTGCTGATCGGGGCGCTGGACGCGTCTGAAGGAACGGTCGAGCGCGCCGAGTGCCGCCGGCTCTGCAGCTCGGCGGTCGCGCTCGATAGGAACGCCAGGTCCGCGCTGCAGGCGGCGGACCGCATTTGGGAGCTGTCCGGCGCCGGCCGCGAGACCCTAGCGAGCACTCACCCCGTCGTGCCGCTTGTGAAAGAGTGGTTCACGCAGCAGGGGGCGGTCGAGCCCGCCGACGTCAAGCGCGGCGCGATGCTGCCCGCGTTCCACAAAGCACGGCCCGACGAGGCCGAGACCAAGCGGCTGCTCGTGTTCGACTCCGAGCCCGAGCCGGGGGATCAGCTCGCGCTTCCTCTTGGCCTCGGCGGCCGCAACGGCGACGCCTGCCCGGTGTGGCTGCTCGAACTCTTCGACGCTGCAGGCGGTCGGTCGCTCGCCGCTGGCGGCGGCGGCGGCGCTCCGTGGCCTCTCCGGTTGTTTGTCGGGGCGATCCTGCACGCTCCCTACGCAGCCAGGGACGGATACGGACGCTGGCTGACGTTGCCAGCCCGGGATGTGATCCGCTGGCTGCATCCGGACGGGTGGAAGAACCAGAAGTCCCGCTGGCAGCAGTTCCCCGACGCCCTAGATCAGCTCCACAACCTGCGCGTCTATATCCGCGGCGCCGGCCGTGTGTCCCTGGTCTTGGTGCCCGTGGTGCCCACCGGACCCGACGAGTCCGTCACGTTCCAGTTCCTGATCCCGGCTGGGGCGGCAGGCGGCGCACGCGTCGACTGGCACACGCTCTGCAAATACGGACGGGAGAGTGCCGCCTTGTACCGCGCCTACCTGTCGTCGGTGGCGGTGCTCGACTACACGGCACACAAAGGCGAGCCCGTACGAGTTCTAGGCAGTCAGCCACGGATTGAGAAGATGGTTCCGACTTTCACCGTCGACGAGCTAGCACGGATGGCCGGGTACACCGAGCATCGCCAGTCGCGGCAGCGGGCGCTGGCGGCGTTCGGCCGCCTAGCCGAGGACGGCGTGATCGACCTGCAACCGTTCGGCAACGGGTGGCGCCTCCTCGGCCCACAAGCAGCCCTGCTGCCCTGACCCTCGGCGGTGACGCAGCCACCTCCCCAGACTGTGACGGTGCAGGTTCCCCCACCGGTGACGCCTGGATCCCCCGGCGGTGACGCTATTGCTGTGTTTTGCAGGTATTTAGCTGGTCCCCCTGTGGTCTCTGCGCGCGCGACCCGCACCTGTGAAACCCGCCATCCAAGATGTTCCAGCCGTCCAACCGCAAAAAGCAGCACTTACGGGGCAACCGGCGCCGGCCGGGGTAGGTGGGTTGGTTCTCCCGGTGGCTCAGCGCTGGGCGGCTGACGGGTTTCTCCGGAGGTCCTGGGCACAGGACGTGGGGTGAGCGTCACCGGTGGGGGATCCAGGCGTCACCAGTGTCCTGTGGTTGGCTTACTATGCCAGCCGTGTCTACCGTGTTGTCGGGGTTGGTGAGGGTTCTTTCTCGTCGTCGTCTTGCGGCGATTCTGGCGGCGACGGGTTTGGCCACGGCTGTTGTGCTGCTGGCCCGGCCCGCGGTCGCGAACGCGGCCGGGGTCGGCGAGGAGACGTCTTTCGTTCTGAACACGTTTGCGTTCCTGATCTGGGGCGCTCTGGTGATGTGGATGTGCGCTGGGTTCACGATGCTCGAGTCCGGGTCGGTGCGCACGAAGAACGCGTCGATGATCTGTTTGAAGAACATCGGGCTGTACTCGATCGCGGGTTTGGCGTATTTCTTCGTCGGCTACAACCTGATGTACGGCGACAACCTTGGGGGCGCGATCGGCTCGCCCGGGTTCATGTACCTGCCCTCCGGGGACGAGCTCGATCTGTTGGCCGGCAAGGACGGGGCGCTGTCTGCGGTGTTGGGGGACGGCGCCGGCTACTCGGTGATGTCGGATTGGTTCTTCCAGATGGTGTTCGTTGCGACAGCGGCGTCGATCGTCTCTGGTGCGCTCGCGGAGCGGGTGAAGATCTGGTCGTTTCTTCTGTTCACGCTGCTTTTGACGGCGATCATCTACCCGATCGTGGGTGCGTGGACGTGGGGTGGCGGCTGGCTCGCGGACATGGGGTTCAAGGACTTCGCCGGCTCGACGATCGTTCATAGCGTCGGCGGGTGGGCGGCCCTTGCCGGGGCGATGGTTGTTGGGCCAAGGCTCGGTAAGTTCCGCCGTGACGGGACGGTCAGGCCGTCGCCGCCTTCGAACATCCTGGTTGTGACGCTGGGTGTGCTGATTCTGTGGCTTGGCTGGTTTGGGTTCAACGGCGGCTCCCAGCTGGCGTTGAGCAGCGCCCTGGACGCCGTGGCGATGAGCATCGTGTTGGTGAACACGAACCTGGCTGCGGCGGCCGGTGTGATAACCGCTCTAGCGATCTCCCGGCCGATCCTCGGGCGGATCGATTTGTTCGCTGGTTTGAACGGTGCGATCGCGGGGCTTGTTTCGATCACGGCGGCCCCTGATATCGCCGACCCGGTGGGGGGGATACCGGGCCATCTGTGGGCGGTGATCATCGGCGCTGTCGGCAGCGCGATCTGCGTCTCCGGGCTGAAGCTCATGGAGAAGGTCAAAGTCGACGACGTTGTCGGGGCGGTGCCCGCCCACTTGTTCGCGGGCGCGTGGGGGACGATCGCTGCAAGCATCGCCGGTGGCGCCAAGTTCCACATCCAGCTTCTTGGTGTAGTCGCGATCGGGGCGTTCGTGTTCCTGGTCTCCTGGACGCTCTGGCAGCTGCTCGAACGGACACTGGGTGTGCGGGTCTCCCGCCAGGTCGAACAGCTAGGCCAGGACGCCGGCGAGCTCGGCATGGAGTCCTACCCCGAGTTCGTGCTCATGCCCGAAGACCTAGACGAAGAAGAAGGCGGCGAAGAAGAAAACTAAGACCCCCGCCCCCCGCGGCAGGGAACACCCTCTCCCCCACCGGGAAACACCGCGGCACACCACCTAGAGAGCATCACGAGACAGCCGCGGCGATGTCGCCCCGGCGCGCGGGAACTCGCCCGGCAAGCCCACCAGACAGGGATAGACAATCACCCTGGGCCGCCGTGCTGACGGGAGGGGTCGTGCTGTTACCGGCCGTCCCGGCCACGGCAGCTCAACCAGCAGGCGCCGCTAGCCCCAGCCGCCAACAACAGCAACGCCAGCCCCCCGGTGAAGAGCAACGCTGGCAGATAACCCAGCGGAGGCACACCCCAAAGCGGGCCACCAGCCCCCAAGGAAGCGTGCTCAAGCCGCGGCAACACGAACCTCACACCAAACGGCGACGCCCCAACCCACCCAACAACAACAGCAACAGCGGGCGCGAACTGGCGGGCCTTCACAGGCATCAGCCGCAGGATCCTAAACGCCCCCGCCCGCCCCGCTGAGAGGCCACAGAACCGCGTCTAAACGCCAGGGAGCGGCTTCCCCCTGCCATCCCTTGCCTGGGCCGGCAGCCGCGCTCGTCCTGCCGCTCTGCCGGCCCAAGCTGTGCGCAAACAGAACACCGGTGAAAGGCCACTTGCGTGAGGCCGCCGGGCCGGGCGAAGAGCGGCGGACGACCGGTCTCGGCCAGTCGAGTCAGCGCGGACGGGTCGGCTTACGGGGCCACCTTGCCCGAGCCCGGACGGGCGGCAAACACCTGTGGGTGCCCCGACAGCCCCCATGGGACTACAGGGCACAACTGCCAGACAGGGAACGAGGTGCCGCGTCCTGGGTGTTGCTCAGCCAGCTCCGCCGGCGCGTTTTTCTGGTTGCCGTGGCCGCCGAGTTGTGTTGGCTATTGGCCGGTTCGGTAGAGGTAGCGGGTGTCCCAGAGCCCGTAGAGGGTGGGTGTTGTGTTGCCGAAGACGTTGCGGATGGCGGTTAGCCGCTCGCTGAGTGTGGTGTAGATGACGGGGACGTTTTCGGCGTCGATCTGTTGGGCCTGGTGGTAGAGCTCGACGCGCTTTTGGTGGTCGAGTTCTTGGCTGGCCTGGATGTAGAGGTCGTCGATCCGGGCTTCCCAGTCGGTGGCGGGCTGGGGCTGGTTCGGGTACCACAGGTGCAGGGATTCGCTGCTGTGCCAGAAAACGATGCCGCTGTAGGGATCTGGGCCGCCGGTGAAGCCAATCACCATCGCCTCCCAGTCGTAGGAGTCGGTCAGCTGGGAGACGAGCTCGCCGAACTCGACCAGCCGGTAGTTGGCTTTGATCCCGATCTTGTCGAGGCCCTCGCTGATGTGCAGCGTGACCTGTTCGCGGACGGTGTTGCCTGTGTTGGTTACCAGCGTGAACTCGATCCTGTTGCCCGCACCGTCTTCGCGTATCCCGTCCCCGTCTGTGTCCGTCCAGCCGAGGCTGTCCAGGATCCCGTTGGCTTTGCCGACGTCGTACTCGTACCTGCGCACGCCGGGGTTGTGGAAGTCACCGGCGGCCGGGCTGACCGACGCCCACTGCGGGTAGCCGAGCCCGTCCAGGATCTCACGGATGATCGTGTCCTTGTCGATCGCGTGCGCAACCGCCTGCCGGAACCGGGTGTTCTGGAACCAGCCGAGCTTCTCCGCCGCCAGGTAGGGATCCCCGGTCTCGGGGCTGCTGGTGGGGTTCATGTTGAACGCAAGGAACGTTGTCCCGAAGGCGGGTCCCCTCCGGTGGATCGTGAAGTCCCCCTCCCCCTGGAGGGGCTCAAGCAGCGCGTACTCCCTGCCGGACACGCCATGCAGATCCGCCTTCCCCGACTGGAACCTCGCGAGCTCTGTTGCCAGGTCGGGGACGATGTTGTGGACGATCCTGTCCAGGTAGGGCAGCCTGTTGCCTGCGGCGTCTTTGAGCCAGTAGTCGGGGTTGCGCCGCAAAACCAACCGTTCGCCGGGCTTGTACAGCCCGATCGTGAACGGGCCTGTGCCGACGATCTCGGCCGGGTCTGTGTCGATGCCCCACACCTCGGCGAACGTGCCGTCCTCGGCATACGGCCCCAGGATGTGCTCAGGGTAGATCGCGGTTCCCATCGAGCGAAGGAAAGGCGCGAAAGGCACAGGCAGAACGAACCGGACGGTGTAGTCATCAAGCGCCTCGACGGTCATGGGCGCTGACTGCCAGCCGCCTGTCTCCTCGTTCGGGTAGCGGAACGTGAACGACGCCCGGGCGCTGGCAGGGATCCCGTCGTTGTAGATGACCCGGTTGAACGTGAAGTCCACATCCCGGGCGGTGAACGGCTGCCCGTCGTGCCAGCGCACGTCCCGGCGCAGATGGAACGTCCATGTCAGGCCGTCATCGGAGCGCTCCCACCGCTCGGCAAGCCCGGGCTCGACCCGGTCTGTCAGCCACGAGACCTCCGTCAAGCCCTCGAACAGGTAGCCCAGCACATCCGACGAGCCAGCGTCGTTCGAGATCGCCAGGTTGAACGTGAGCGGCTCGGAGATCGTCGCGACCCTTAGTGAGCCTCCGTGCCGGCCGATCTCGTACTCGAATGCCGCGGCGTTCTCTCTGAGCACATCGACGATCCCGCTCAGCTCAACGGGGACCTGCCGGACGGGCGCTATCTGCCCGTCCTCGACCCGCCAGACCTCGATGGTGCCCGCCCGGACATCCCCGTTAGCGTCCAGGTCGACGGGCCCGGAGGCGCCCTCGTAGTTGACATCCACACCGGCAGCGATCAGCCCCAAAGCGCGTTTCACACCCGCGGCACCGGGCCCGACAACCACACCCGGCGGGTTCGCCACATGCCGGAGCTGGTCACGGATCGCCGCCGAGTCCGTGACTGTGCCCGCCGCGGCCGCCGCCAAACCGACGAGCACGACCGCGTCATAGGTCTCGTTCATAAACAGGCTCGGTGGCTGGATCCCGTAGACAGCCCTGTAGGCGTCAACGAACGCCTGCGTCTGGGGTCGGCTCGCCTCGAAACCGGGGCCGGTGCCGTAGCTGCCCTCCAACAAATCCCAGCCCACAGCCTCGAACAGCTCCGGCGACCTCGTCCCGTCAGTGAACAGGAACGCGCCCGAGTAGCCGCCCTCCAACACCTCGCGCAGATACACCTCGGCTTCCTCGTAGCTAACCACGACCAGCACATCCGGGCCGCCGGCCGTCACCAACTCGGCCTCGGCGGCGTAGGAGGACTGGTTGCGGCCGTGAGCGACAATGGCCGTCACGGTGCCACCCCTGGCCGCGAACGCCTCCGCGAAGCGGGTCGCGAGCCCGTGCCCATACGGGTTGTCGACGTGAATGACGCCGGCTGTCCGGTAGCCGAGCTCGGCAGCCAGATCAGCCAGCACAACACCCTGGGCTGCGTCAGAAAGCACTGTCCTAAAGAGAAAGTCGCCGTCGACGAGCGTCGTGATCGCCGGGGCCGTCGAAGAGCCGGATATCTGCAACACCCCCGCAGGCGCGGTCACCTCCTCAGCCACCGCGACCGTCGCGCCCGACGAGGCAGCACCCACGATCGCGGCTGCGCCCTCCGCATCAAGGAGCACGCGGGTTGCCTCAACAGCCTCGGCGGGGCTTGTGCCGCTGTCCCGGACGGCGACAACGACCGGCGATCCTGCTGGACCGCCGGCCAGATTCAGATGGTCAGCGGCCAGCGCCGCAGCCTGGCTCATCGCCTCTCCGAAATACCCCGACAGGGCCGCCAAATGACCGACCACCAGCACCGGCCCCGGCGCCCGCTCGTTCACCAACACCCGCGAGAACACCCGGCCCCGCCAAACCGCCTGCGCCGTCGTCCAGGCCTGGTTCGTACAGACCCGGCCCGACACAGAAAACACCCTGCGCCGCTCGTCGAGCTTGAACTTCACACCCAGCGCCGGTGACCGCACCCCAGCCGCGTCAACCCGGAACGCCGACAAACACCGCCCGTCACTGCTGGCCTCGATCTCAACCCGGGCCGGCCCCTCCAAAACACTCCGGGACCCGTCCCCCCCATGCAACACACCCGGCGGCGCCCCGAACGCAGGTGTCGCCAACGCCAGCACGACAGCGGCCGTCGCCGCAAGGAACCAAGCCCGTCCCATAGAGGAAAGCAGCATATTGCACCCCTGGACAGAGGTACGGCCCGTGTTGATGCCCGGGCTCTGATAGCGGGAACAGGCCGAGACCAGTCTTGGCCGCCGGAGGTTGCCCTGCTGACCGGGCCCCTGTCACCCGGTCGAGCTTCACGTCGAGGCCGCTGCCGTCACGGTCCAGTTTTAGCTGGACAGATATCTGCGGATCCCTGCCGGATAACAGATTTCCGGCTGCGGCCGGCATGGTTCGCTTTAGCTGGGCAGGCATCCGCGGATCCCTGCCGGATAAAGACTTGCCGGCATGGTGCGGCATCCGCTGGGAACGCCCGAACCTGGAACCCTGTCGCCCCGCCCGGACCGGGAAAACAAAGTCTGCACCTCCCAGGCGCAACCAACCCCGCCAGGCCCTGGGGCGGGCACCGCCCGAACTCCCTGATCAACCTCGTCGGCAGGCAGGGTTTTACGAGTGGCAGGGCCCGCGAAACAGGCGCCGCCAAACACGCGCCACACATGTCCACAGCGATCCCAACCATCCGTAACCATCCGCACGAGCCACCAGACAGCCGCCGCCGGGGCCCGCTGGAGGCCATCAGACCCCTCCAGCCCAGGGGCCGGTGCGGCGCGCCCCGCGCGCGATCATGCCCGCGCGCGCGAGGGGGCTGGCCGCAAACCCGTATGGGAACAGGGCTAGAGACCGTTTTGGCGTCTTACCGGGGCTGCCAGGCGAAACCGGTCACTGATCACGTGTGCCCTGCCGCACCTGCGCCCGCGTGCCGGGTTCGTCCGCAACCCGTCCGCGAGCTGCCCAGCCCAGCCCAGCTCGGGCCGTCAAACCGGGCGCCTCGAGCCCCCGCCGGCCCCTCTCACCCAGGGGGATGCGGAGCGGGCGCCGCGCGCGCGGTGGCGCGCGCGCGAGGATGCGAGCGGTATTCCGCTCAACCATGCGGTCTAGCGGCTGTTCCGGCGGCTCTGCGGGGGCGTCAGACCGAGAGCGGCGGCCGCGAGCCGGTTTGCGCGCACCCCACTAAGGCGCTCGGAGTTCGTCCCCAAACGTCCCCAAGCACCGCCTGAACGCCGCCACCGGGCACGAGCCGCCCCGCCAAAACCCCCTCCCAGCCAGGCGGCCGTGGAGCGCGCGAGCCGGCCGGGACCCGCGCGTAGGGGAGTTTTGTGGATGCTCGGGCTCTCGAGCGCTTCCAGGCCGTGTGTGCGGGGCGGAAACAGTTTGTTCTGGGGTCGGCGGCCTGTCTTCCGGTCTGGTCTGCCCGCCTGCGGATGGCCCGGGGGTCCAGGCCACTCCAGTCTCAAGTCCACTCTCCCCCGGGGGGGCGGGCGGGGGCGGCTAGGTGTTTCTGGTGGTCTTGTTGTAGTAGCGGGCGACGGCGCCTTGTGCGGCGAGTTCGGCGCGGGCGTAGTGGGCGGGCATGGCGGGGCTTTCCCAGCGTCCGGCTTGCATCAGTTCGGGCAGGCTGGCACCGTCCTTCACGAGGTCCTGGGCCATCCCCACCCGGCCCGAGTGGCCGCTGTAGAGGCCGGCGTCGTCGAGGCCTGCGGCGTGGGCGGCGGCCCGGACGCGGCCGGCGATCCTGTCCGGGCCGAGCCCGAACACCGACGCCTCAGGGTCGGCCGGGCTAGGCCGGATCCGTTCGAGGTCGGCCATGGTTTGGGGGGAGAGGTAGAGGACGGCGCCCGCGCCTTCCTGGTCTGTTTTGGACTGTCTGACGGTGAGCCGGCCTGACCCGTCGGGCCCGGTTGTGATGTCGGCCCAGGTGAGGGAGGCGGCCTCGCTGCGGCGCAACAGGGCGTCGCGCAGGACGGCGCAAAGGGCGATGTCGAGGCTGCCCCGCGTCTCGGCTCGCTCGGGGGACTCTCGGCGTTTCCCGTCGGCCCAGACTCTGGGCTGTCGGGCTGTCGCGCGGATCGCGGCCAACGCATCCGAGGTGAGCGCCCGCGCTTGGCGCTTCTGCCGGCCTGCTTGTTGGCGGGAGACACCGGCGACTGTCCGCTTCACCCCCTCGTGCTTGGTCGGATCCTCCAGGCCCCGGTCGCGGTGGGCCGCGCTGATCGCAGCAGACGAGACCCTGACCGTGGAGACGCTCGCTCCTTGCTCGGCCCGCCAGGCCAGGTAGGAGGCCACCACGGCGGGCTGGGCGGGCAGCGGCTCGAGCCCCTCCCCAGCCGCCCAGTCAGCGAACAGGCTCCACTGCACCGCGTAGGTGACGACCGTCCTGTCGGCACGGGCGGCCCGTGCGGCGGCCTCGACGCGTTTGCGGTGCTCCCAGCTGAGCGCGGGCCGCCAGTCGATGCCTGTGCGCTCGAGCACGAGATCGAAGAGCAGGTTGCGCTTTGCGGGGGTGAGTCCTTTGGCGTAGTCGAGATCGACGGGGTGAGGCTCGATCGGCCTGCCGTCCGGCCACCGCTCGTCCGGGTCGGGCACCCCTCCCTCCTCGTCATCGAGCAAAAACGCGGCCGCGCGGACCTCGGCGGCCTCGACCTCGGCAGGGACCGGCTCCCGCCGCTCCTCCAGGGGGAAGAGCTCCCCCAGCTCCTCCCGGAGGGTGGGACGGTCTTCCTCGTCGCGCAGGACCTCAACCCAGTCCGGCTCGGCCGGTGGGCTCCCGGGCTGGATGTCGTGGTGTGTCGTGCCCATGTCCCCTGACATTCTCGGATAACGGTTATTATCAATAAATCTTCTGGGGTGTCAAGCTAGGGGTTCCGGGCTCGCCCGGCGGGTTGCCTAGACGGCCTCGAGCCAAGCCGCTCCTTCCTGGGCCGGGGCGAGTCAACTTCTCCGCGGCGGCCGGGTTAGCGGCGGCGGCCGAGTGTGGCGAGCAGGTCGGCGAGCAGGACCCGGGCCGGCCCGCCGGGGGCGAGGCTGCCTTGCTCCCAGCGGCGCCAGGTGCTCGCGGTCACCTCGACTCGGCCGGCGGCTTCGGCGACGTCCAGGCCCTCCCGTTCCCGCCAGGCGCGAAGCGCCGGCCCGGTGATCTCGGGCCCCTTCGGGGCGGCCTCGGCGTGCGGCTCCGGCTCGAGCATCACCGCCGAGCCGTCCGGGAGCTCCCAGCCCTCGAGCTGCTCGGCGATGACGACGTGGCGGATCCGCCCGGCCCGTGTGTACTGCCAGCCGGTTACCAGCCGCCTCAGCGGCCGGCCGCCCGCCTTGGCGGCGAGCCGCTCGAGCCGGTCGGCGACCGGGGCGCCGACCTCGACCGTGCCCCGCCGGTCGGCCTGCTCCCTGCGCCAGCCCTCCACGAGCCGGCCGGCCTCGCCGCCCCCGACGTCCCCGGCCGCTTGCCGGTCGTTGGTCATCGTGTCCTGCATTGTCACCTACCCGCCGGCCCCCCACCCCGCGAAAAACCGGCCCCCCGGTACCCCCCGGGACCCTGACGGCCCCAGAGCGAATTCTGGTTTTGGTTTTTCCGGGCTCGGTCTTGGGGTTAGGGGGTGGGCGCGGGGCGCTCAAGGGTTGCCGGTGACGTCCCCGGCCAGGCCACCACACGCCGGGCTCCAAGGGCAGCTTCGCCGGTCCAGCAGAAGCCGGCTCGATCTCCCGATGTCGACGGATCGGGCGAGCAGGCCTCTGCTCGTGGTTAGCGGCTCCCGCCCGCGGGCGGGGGGAGCCAGCCACCCGCAGCCTACCCCAGCCGTTTGGCTTATCGTCCCCGGGATGGCTCTTCCCGTGCTATCGGCCGGCCGGACACGTAGGCGGCGGCTGCCGCTGCTTACGCCAGCGGCCGCGTGGCTGCGCCGCGCCCTCAAACGAGCAAAGCAACCGTAAGCACCGCCGCCACACACCACACCGGCCGCCCCCACCCCCGCGAAAAACCGGGTCCACCCCCCACCGGGCCCCCTATAGGCCTTGGAGCAATTTTCAGCTTCGGTGGCTTCGGGCTACGAGACCACTGACCCGCCGAGCGGTCCTATCTTTGAAGAAGCAGCTGAGGGTTCGGGCTCTGCTGTGCTGCAGGCTCCGCCTGCCGGTGGCACCGGGCGCACAAGACCTCGCAGAGGTCAAGGTCGTACGGGTCCTCACCGTTGGCGAGGAGATAGGCGAGCGGCACCGTGTGGTGTACCTGAAGCTGCTGCGTGACCCCGCAGCGGCCGCAGTACGGGTGCGAGGCAGTGATCGCCTTCGCCACCTGACGCCACGCATGGGAGTTCGTGAACACCCGTTGCGGGGAAGACACCCTGGGCCTGGACAGAGGCTCAGGCGTCTCTTGCTCCACACCCAGTCCGAGAGCCAGAAGGCGTCCGCCGGGACTGTCGCTGGGAGAGCGTTCTGCCAGGTCGCGCGGCCGCAACTCACCCAGATGGTTGGTTGTCTGCTATCTCCCGAGCTCTGGCTTCGAGGGCGGGGATCAGGATGCGTTTCGTTGTCTGTTGCTGGCTGAGCCCGCCGTGTTCGGCAACGTAGCGCAGCAGTGTGATCTGGTACTCGTTCAGCCGGAGGTTGATCCCGCTGGTTGGTTTTGCTTTCGGGTCGAGGCCAGCCCAGGGAGTCCCGGGGTTCTCGCCTGTCTGGCGGGGGGCTCCTTGAACGAACGTTGCGACATGCCCCGGGTCAGCGGCAGCCGCCGTCGCGGTCTCGTCGGGTAGCTGGAACCTCCGTTGTCTAGCCACCGTAGATCTCCTCGGCTAGCAGTCCGATCTCAGCCTTGGCTTTGCTGTTTTTGCACTCGATCACGCCTCTTCCTTCGACGATTGCGTCCCGGAAAATTTTGCGCTCCCCGATCACAGCCTGGGAGAGTCCGATCTCAGGCAGCTCCGCCAGCAGCTCGCGTGCCTCGTGCGTCTCGGTGACAGCGGGATGGGTGGAGGCCATCGAGACGACCGCGCAGGCTCTGAGGACAGGGTTGAGGCCACAAGCGGTCTTCACAAGCCGGCTGACGTTGATGACGGTCTCTAGGTCTGGCTGGGAGGCCTTCAACGGGATGTAGAGCCTGTCAGCGGCGACCATCGCCGAGCGGAGCTCCTCAGAGTCACGGCCGCCGGCGTCAACGACCACCTGCTGGTAGCGGCCGGACAGATCGCGGATAGTCTCGAAGATATCCCCGGTCTTCTGGACGCAGTGAACTCTGGGAAGCCCCGGGGAGAAGCTGTTGCGCCGCTCGACCCATCGGGCCGCGGTCGCCTGGGAATCAGCGTCTAGAAGAACCACGTCGATATCGCGGCAGGCGAGGTACGCCGCCAAGTTCGTGGCGATCGTCGACTTTCCCGTTCCGCCTTTCTCTCCCCCGACCAGAACAACCAACGTCAATCCTCTGTAGTACCACACAAGTACGGTACTGCACCGGTATGGTACCACACCGGTACAGTTGGGGCCGGCGAGAGCTAACTCCGCCGCCAAGTTCGTGGCGATCGTCGACTTTCCCGTTCCGCCTTTCTCTCCCCCGACCAGAACAACCAACGTCAATCCTCTGTAGTACCACACAAGTACGGTACTGCACCGGTATGGTACCACACCGGTACCATACCGGTGCGCTTGCCTGGTGTGTCCGGCGGGAGCTACTAGTCTGCGCAGGAGACATATGAGCTGCGGCGAAGGAGCTGGCCAGTCTTGTGCGGCTGGGGAAAGCCGCCTCGCTGGGTGTGCGCATGACCGAGAGTGAGCCCTTGATTCAGAATCAGCGCCGAACCGGCTGTCAGGGTTGGCTGCTGCTTGCGGCTGCTCTGTTGGTGTGTCTACTCGCTGCTTTACCGGCCGCCGCTCACGCCGCCCACGGGGCTCCCGCGACTGAGGAGCAGCCCGGGCTGGGGTCTGAAGGGATTGGCTGCACAGTTGTTGGCACCGAAGGCGATGACACGCTGTTCGGCACCGAGGGTGACGATGTGATTTGCGGCTTCGGCGGCAACGATGTCATCCGCGGCGGCGGCGGCAACGATGTCATCCGCGGCGGCGGCGGCGACGACATCCTCCGCGGCGGCCGCGGCGGCGACACCATCTACGGCGGCGGGGGCCGTGACACCATCTACGGCGGCCGCGGCGACGACATCCTTCGCGGCGGCCGCGGCGGCGACACCATCTACGGCGGCGGGGGCCGTGACACCATCTACGGCGGCCGCGGCGACGACATCCTTCGCGGCGGCCGCGGCGGCGACACCATCTACGGCGGCGGGGGCCGTGACACCATCTACGGCGGCCGCGGCGACGACATCCTTGACGGCGTCCAGGGAGACCCTGTTGAGGAGAGAGTGTCGTTGGCTGAGTACGCGGCGGAGCACGCGGGAGGGCCAGGCGCGGTGTTCGTGGGTGACCCTCTACAGCTTGTCGGGCCTCCGCCTCACGAGAGTCTGAGGTTCGGGGTTCCGGAGGGGTTGTATAACGAGCTGTTCCAGCTGGCGTTGGTTGGTTCCCAGGAGCTGCGTGTCGATAGCCAAATGTTTATCTATACCAGCGATTACTACCGGGGGCTGATAGAGAAAGCTAATCTGACGAATCCGACTGAACTGGTGTCGTCGGGTGAAAACATCGAGATTGAGCATGTTTGTATTTCGAGCACTGCTCCTACATGTGTGCTGGTCCAGACGTACCTGGCTCCTAACCTCGCTAAACGAACTAACGGCCAGGTGAAGCTTTCGGCGGTCTCTTTCCAGCAGCTGGGGTTTGACGGTCGAGATAGCGTAGACCAGGTTGCTGATGGCACCTTTGACATGGCGAATATCTACGCTGGCTATGTGGCTGAAGCTCTGCCGGCTCTTGAGCTCCAGGCCCTGTGGGGGCTATTCAGCGACTGGGAGACCTCGTATTCGGTTTTGACTGCGGTAGCTGATGATGTGGACAGGATCATTCTCGAAGCCACCGACGGTAGCCATGTGTTGAACCGCAACTGGTTTGCCGGCGTCGATCAATGGTTCTTCGGCAATGATGTGCTTCAGGCGGTGGAGGACTTCGAGGGTCTGAAGATCAGGTCCCATGGAGCAGCGATGTCGGATTTCATTACCGGCATGGGAGCCGAACCTATATTCATTGGGCCGGGCGAGTCGTATGCTGCGTTGGCACAGGGGCGAATCGACTTCGCAACTACTGGAGCATTGCTGGCGGTCCCTGAACGTCTGTACGAAGTGGCTGCCTATATGTCAGGCCCTGTCGTCGGCTTCGGGTACACCAACAACGTCATTAACAAGGACGTTTGGAACGAGATACCGGATGATCTACAGCAGATTATCGTCGAAGAGGGAGCCAAGGCTGAGCTGGAAGGACTACGTCTCTCTCCCTTCCAGAACTCTGTTCCTATCACACTCAGCCAGCAGTTCGGCCTGCGAGCTATTGCCTTCTCCGAAGAGATCATCAACCACATCCAGGCCGTTGTTCAACGGGAGCATGTGATCCCAGGCTGGTTGAAGCGTCTCGGATACCCCGGAAACAACGACGCGATCGTTAAAGCATTCAACGAAAAGATAAGCGCTTACACAGGACTATGGATCAACGAAGACGGGTCCCTAAGAGAGGTTCCTATCACGAAAGGACCACGCGCGCTTGGTGTTGTCAGGATGGGGACGGAAGGGTTCTATCCTCCCTACAACTTCTTGAACGAGAGCGGTGAGGTCGACGGGTTCGAGCGGGAGCTGGGCGACGAGCTCTGCCGACGGGCCAAACTCGAGTGCGTCTGGGTGACCAACGAGTGGGAGACCATCATCCCGAACCTCCTTGCCGGTGACTACGACACCATCATGGCGGGCATGAGCATCACCGAGGAACGAGACAGGCTGATCGACTTCACCCAGCCGTACATCCCGCCCACCCCGTCGGTCTATATAGCTCTGGCCGGTGCGGGCCCCGAGGCGGTCGACGGCAGGGTCGCCGCGCAGACCGCCACCATCCATGCCGACTACCTTGTCGGGTTGGGCGCGACGCTCCTCGAGTACGATCTGGCCGAGGAGCTCGTTGCGGCCGTCCTGAGTGGCGAAGCGGACGCCGCCCTGGTCGATCGGGAGTTCGCCCAGCAGCACATCGCTGAGCATGGAGACAGGCTGGCCGTCGTCGGCCCTGAGGTGGCGCTCGGCTCCGGCGTCGGGATCGGCGTCCGGGAGGACGACACAGCGTTGAAGGACAGGCTGGGCCGCGCCATCGCCTCCATGAAGGAGGACGGCTCGCTGAACGACCTCATCAGGAAGTGGTTCGGCGCGGACGCCGAGACGTTCTAGCGCACCTCAAAGAGACGACTGATCGTCCCCCTGACATCCTGCAGACAGACATCCCGGCAGGCTGAGCGGGAGAAAGAGGTTTCCCATGCCCGCTGCCTTATTGTCCGCTCGGCTTGGCGGATCGCGTCGACGGCTTCTTCGACAGGGCCTCGTCTTAGCCCGGAGGCAGCCGAGCCCGCCTGCCATGCGAGGTACCGGGCCCCTCCGTTGCGGATCTCAGTATCATCGTCTATACTGAGTTGCTGGCAGCAGTTAGGCAGTAGACCAGTAGACCAGTAGACCAGTAGAGAACGGCAGAGATGCTGACTGAGCCACATCGCGAACTCAATGAAGGAGGCTTGTGATGCCCGACAATGTGAGACGCGACGCAGTCAGCGCTTCGAGCCCTGCCAAGCGCGATCACGACGAGAGTGCCGGCGATTCCCCCCGGGTGCGACCGGTGCGGGTCACCGTCGACCTTGACCCTGCTACCCACCGGGCCTTGAAAATCCACGTCGCCGAGCAGGGAACCACGATCAGCGCCCTCGTCCAGCAGCTGGTCGCTGACACCCTCGAGAGCGACCCCGCATGAACGGGGCTGTAGGAGCAGTTCGCTTGCCCGAACAGATGTACGGGAAGTCGATCATCGTCCACGCCGCGCGTGGCCTGTCGCGTGGAGCGCGCAGTCGAGCTCGCGTGCCAGGGCGCGCCGGCGGAGGCACACCCGAGGCCTGGGCGGCCGCGGCCTCGCGTCCGTCCCGGCGTTCGATCTGTGCCAGAAATGCCATTGCCCCCGACTTCTCGCGACCGGAAGGACGGGGGCAATGGGGAGAAAGCACCAACCCGGAGGCTGGCCGCGGCGAGCTAATTCCGACGGGCTGGCCGCTGAGTCCTCTAACGATACAGGCTCGACGCGCGACTCGCCGCGTCAAACCTCGGACATCAGCTAGTATAGTTGACTGATTCGCGACCGGAGGCTCGTCTGACGGAGCCGGAAAGGAGAAAGTGATGAATCAAGGAACGATCGGCCATCGGCTGATCGCACCGGGGCGTCTGGTTCTGGCCGCCGTGGCGGCCGCGCTGGCCGCGCTGTGGCTTGTGCCTGCGGCGTTGGCGACGCCTGACGAACCGGCAGGCTTGAAAGCAGATCCGATCAACAACGGCGTGGTGTTGTCATGGACTGATCCGGGCGATTCGGCGATCACCGGCTACCAGTACCGATACAGGGTGAACATGGACCCTGTGGCTTGGGTGGCAGTGGATCCGCTACCAACAACGGACGTGGCCAATGGGCTTTCTGTTGCAGACGCGACAGCTGGTTGGCGTGATGTTGTGGGAGACCACGCGGGTACGACGACTGTCACCGTGAGTGGTCTGGACAACGGGGTGGAGTACGTCATTGAGCTGCGTGCCCATTACGCGGACGGCACAGACGCGGACGGGCCCGGCACTCCCGCGAGCGCCGCTCCCGGGACAGGGCCGGCTGATCCTGGCCCCGCAGCGAGCGTGACCGGGACGGCTGGGAAACCGCTGTCGAACTTCCGTGCTGAGCCTGGCGACGCCATGGTGACGCTGCGCTGGGACAACCCAGGCGACTCAACGATCACCGGGTACGAGTACCGAACGCGGACTCGCCCGGACACTGGTGGGGAGTTCCCGGCTTGGGCTGGCGCTGATACCCCAGATGACCTCACTGATGACGGCTGGGTTGACCTTACGGGCGCTCAGAGCGCGTCGTCGACGAGCGGCACGGTGACCACCACCAACGGCACTGACCCCTTGCTCAACGGCACTGAGTACCAGATCGAGATCCGTGCGAAGACCACAACTCAGGGGCGAGAGTCAACGTTGAAGTTCGTGGCTGGCAAAAAGCTGACCGGGTTCACGGCCACAGCTGCAGGAAACAGGGTGACGCTGAGCTGGAATCATCCGACCCTTGCTCTCGCGCCTCTCAGCAGCTACCAGTACCGGTATAGCACTAACGGCGGCGCCACTTGGACAGCCTGGCTGGGGGGCGCCACTACCGGGATTAACCCAGGCACCACCGCAAATACCGATGCGGTTGCTGGTGCTACGACGCCTAAGTTCGTTGTAACGGGCTTGACTGTCGGCGCGACCTACACGTTCCAGGTCAAAATTAGGGGCCAAGGCGACGATTACGGTGCGTCTGATATGGCAACCGTGACGATCGGCGGTTCTCTTGAGAGCTTCACGGTGGCGCCGGGTGACGCGTCGGTGGTGTTGTCGTGGACGAGACAGAACGATCCTGGTGTCACCGGCTACCAGTACCGGTTCCGGGAAAGAAGCAACGCAGGCGGTAACGACAACGGGTGGGCTCCCTGGCCTACGGGCGGTGGCTGGATCACCATGCCGGGCAGCAGCCGGTACCAGAGCAGCTGGAGGACGGCCGGCACCGGCGCCGATTCGACGATCCCCAACGTCACCCCCGAGCAGTCGCTGGTCAACGGTGTTGAGTACCAGTTCCAGGTGCAGACCACGGGCGGCAAGACCTACATCTCGGAGGCTAAGGCGGCTGTTGTCGGTATCCCGTTGGCCGGGTTGGTGGCAACACCAGGTTCTGAGCAGGTGACGCTGTCCTGGACACTGCCGACGTACCCGCCAGGCAATACCCAAGAACCTGTCACCGGCTACGAGGTCCGTTACAGCCCCGACGGCGGTAAAACCTGGACGGCTGCGACTGGCGCTGCCATAGCTGCCGACCGGGGGGACGGCGACCTTCTCGGCGCCGGCTGGAGAACCTCGGTCACCGGTGCGACGGCCAGCGCGGTTGTCACGGGCCTGACCAATGGCAGGACGTACACCTTCCAGATCCGGGCTTTGGGTGAAGCTACCGGGACTGCAGCTAACGCGTTCCGCTACTCCGGCTTCGGCGCCTCGAACATGGCGCCCGTGACGGTCGGGGTCGTGTCGTCAGTGCCGGTGATCACCGGGGTCGCCCCGGTCGGGCCGGCGAACAACAACATGCCGGTTGTGAGCGGCGTCAGCGCTGGCGACCGCTCGACGGTGAGTGTCTTCACGTCGGCGACGTGTGACGGCACCGCGGTGGCGACGGGTACCGCAGACCGTGACGGAAACTTCTCTGTCACGGTGCAGGTGGCCGACGACTCATCGACGATGTTCTACGCGACCAGCACACCCAGGCTCGGCGGCAACATGTCGGCGTGCTCGCCGGCAGGGATGACCTATGTCGAGGACTCGACGGGCCCGACCGCGATGATCCACGGCGACCCGGCTGAGGGCTCGACGACCGCCAGCGGCGACGCGCAGTTCCTGCTGACCTCGTCCGAGGCGGGGGCGACGTTCGAGTACAGCCTCGACGGCGTCGCGTTCCACTCAACCGGTCAGGTTGTGGAGCTCACGGACCTGGGGCACGGGATGCACACCCTGACGGTTCGGGCGACCGACTCCGCCGGCAACGTTGGCGCGGAGTTCTCCCGGTCCTGGGAAGTCGAAAGGGCGAACCCCAGGGGCTGCACCTACTGGGGCACCGAAGGTGACGACCAGATCCAAGGCACCGCAGGTGACGATGTGATCTGCGGCCTCGGCGGCAACGACGTCATCCACGGTGGTGGCGGCAACGACGTCATCTACGGTGACGCTGGCGGCGACGTGATCCACGGCGGCTCCGGCGACGACAGGATCTACGCCGGCTCCGGCAACGACCGCGTCAACGGCAACGCCGGTGACGACATGATCCGCGGCGGCGGCGGCGTCGACACGATCCGTGGCGGCAAAGGCGACGACACGATCTACGGCAACGCCGGTGACGACACGATCTACGGTGACAAGGGCTCCGACATGATCCACGGCGGGCCCGGCAATGACACCGCGATGGTCGGCAGTGGCGACCGGGCTCGGTCGATCGAGAACCGTCTGTAAACCATCGATCAACAAGTCCCCTTGAGCGGGGGGCACGTGAACAGAGAGGGGCCGGAAACCGGCCCCTCTCTCGTTCCTTCGCAGAGGTGACGACTCCTGGGAGGGGCTGTGGCGAAAGGCGGCGGAGGCCTTAGCCTGCTTCTTGGGCGAGTCTGGCTTCGGCAGTAGCGTCCATGATGCCGGCGAGCACGACGATTCCTTCCATCAGCTCCATTGTCCGCACCGCCTCCGGGTCATCAGCGGCGGCTTCGAAAACCCTGTGTATCCACGGTCAAACCTTCAATACTGGCCTTGAACACCGGGTTCTTCGTGCGCTCGATCGGCCTCTGCTAACGCTGGCCGCGGAGAACAGGGCAGAATTCTCGCGACGCTAGGCCGTCCAAGGTGATATTGCCCAATCGCTGTTCCTCTAGTTTCCTGGTCTCCGTGTGAGCTTCATCGCGGTCATGCTGACCGCCTGGCTAGCGACCCTTCCCGGGCCGCCACACCCAGCAGGCAAGACACTCCGGCCGGCGCTGCGACAACAACTCCGCGGTGCCTAGAATCAGGACCCCGGCTGGGCTGCCTGTGCTTCAGCCGGGCAGGACCAGGTGGCGTCGGCGCCTCAAGCGCAGCCGGCGTCTCCCCGTCAGGGCTGCCACAACCGTCGGGGAGCTCCTGTCCCGTGCCGTCGCGGCAGTCCAAGGACATCGGTAAGCAGGCGCCTAGCGTCTGGGTAGCGCCGGACGCCATTGCGATCTTGTCTTGGCAGGGCCTTTGTGACCTGTCCCAGCCGGTCGAGCCGCCGGGGCGGTACAGCCCGGCGATGCGGCCTCTTCCTGACCGAATACTGCTTGCGCGTCTTGCGCCGGGTACTCTGTACCGTCCGCCCGGCACCCGCCGCTGGACTCATCGAGCCCTGTTCTATCTCAGGATGAGCAAGAAACTCCTGCTACGCCACCGTCCTAGCCCGCCCCGCAAAGGCTAAAACCAGGCATTCTTGAAAGCGGTGGCAGAGCAGAAGGGACGAAACTGGGTGGCTGGGGTGGTCTGGCTGGGTGTGTGGGTTCAGCGGGGTGCTGCGGTCGCGGCTGTGTTGGCTGCGGTGTGGTTGGCCCAGGGGGCATTCGCGCAGACTTCTGGGCCTGCTGCCCCGGCGGGTCTTGCCGCGGAGTCGGCGATCGGTCAGGTGGTGTTGTCGTGGACGGATCCGGGTGACGCCTCGATTACAGGGTATGAGTACCGCTACCGGGTGAACAGAGACGGCTCGGATTGGGGCCCGGGCACCGCCGGCATTGGCGCCGAGCATGGCTGGGTCATGGTTACGGGAAGCCATGCTGGGACGACGAGCGTCAAGGTATCTGGGTTGACAAACGGCGTCGAGTATGTGTTTGAGGTACGGGCGGTTGCGGGCGCCGACGCTGTCAGGGGTGCGGTGTCGGGTGTGACGGCTGCTTCGGGGAACCCGTTGGCTGGCTTCTCGGCAGCCCCCGGCGCCGGGCGGGTGGTGTTGTCGTGGCACGATCCGGGTGACTCCGGGGTCACGGGGTATGAGTACCGGTTGCGGTGGCGCGATGACCCGTCTGTGGTGTGGGACATCGCTGACGCCGTCGACGCTACGAGCCCGATCGGCGATGCCGCCAACCAGTGGAACCACGCGGTAGGAGCCCCGGGTTCCTGGACCGGTCTGCCTGGCGCCGGCACCCCGACATCGACGCGCTCCACGGTGGAGGGTTTAACCAACGGCAGGGAGTACCAGATCCAGGTGCGAGCCACGGGGACCGGCCGGGTCCGGGAGTCAACGGTCACGTTTGTGGCAGGTGTACCGCTGACGGGTCTGACGGCGACCCCGTCCGGGAGCGCAGTGACCCTGGAGTGGATATCCCCGGGTTCCACCAACATCAGCGGCTACCAGTACCGCTACAGCAGCGACGGCGGCGAGACCTGGCAAGCGAACTGGGCAGCACCTACACCTGCAGCATCGGCTACCGATGTCAGCGCAGTGTTGCCGCCCGGTACCGCCAATAACGCGTCGCTGACGTCGTTTGACGTGACAGGCCTGGCGATCGGCGAGGAGTACACCTTCCAGGTGCGTGCCCGAGCGGGTAGCGGCCATGGTGTGTCGAACACGGCAACAGCGAGGGCCGGGAACGCGCTCGCGGACTTGGCGGCGGCTCCGGGGAACGGGGAAGTGATTCTGTCCTGGGCCAGCCCGGGCGACCCGGGTCTCGCAGGCTACGAGTACCGGTACCGGCCGACCGGCGGCACCACCCTCGCTCGCTGGGGTGAATGGACTCCGATGATGGGCAGCAGCTGGAGGACGGTGAGCTGGAAGATCAGCACCGGCCTTGCCAACGGCGTCGACTACACCTTCCAGATCCGGGCGCTGCCGGCGACTGCCCAGGGCCGCGGGTCTCAGGTGACGGTCACAGTTGGGATCCCGCTGGCGGGCTTGGTCGCGGTCCCGTCAGTCAGCGGCAGGGATGTTGCTCTGTTCTGGGACTTCCCTGGTAGCGGCACTGGCATCACCGGCTACCAGTACCGGTACGGAACCCGCTCCGACGATGGCACGGTCACCTGGCAAAAAAACGCAGGAGCCGGCGCCACCGATACCCCGGGCAACCCGGTGACCGACGCTAACGGCTGGACAGATGGCACGGTAGACCCAGCCACCGCCGTCCCCCCCGGCAGCTTCGGGAACGCCGCAACAACAGGCGTCACGGTCACCGGCCTGGACGACAGGGCCCGGTACGTCTTCCAGATCCGTGCAACCGGGGCCAACAGTACCCACGGCGCCTCAAACATCGTGACCGCCACGGCCGGGGAACCGGCTCCGGCGCCGACACCGGTGGTCACCGGCGTGTCCCCGCAGGGTCCTGCCAACAACAACCAGCCCGTCGTGAACGGCGTAAACGTCGGTGCGGATGCGACGGTCTGGATCTACGGGTCCGCCACGTGTGACGGCACGCCGATGGCGACCGGCACTATAGCCATTGACGGCACGTTCGCGGTCATGGTCGAGGTCGCTGATGACTCGACCACAACGTTCTACGCGACCAGCGGGGACAGCAGCAGCGCCAAGGAGTCGGATTGCTCGGCGACGTCGGTGACGTATGTCGAGGACTCGACGGGCCCGTCGACGACGATCAACGGCGGCCCGGCGAACGATCTGACGGACGCCACTTCGGTGACGTTCTTCCTGACCGCGTCCGAGGCCGCGTTGTTTGAGTGCAGCCTGGACGGTGCGGCGTTCGCGCCGTGCGGCCAGGTTGTGGTCTACACAGATCTGGGCGCGGGTGTGCACGTGTTCTGGGCTGTGGCGGCCGACATGGCCGGCAACGCCGGTACGGCGGTCAGCCGCACCTGGACGATCGTCATGCCGGAGCCGGAGCCCCCGCCAGACCCCAGGGGCTGCACGATCATCGGCACCGACGGTGACGACAACCTCATTGGCACCGAGGTTGACGATGTGATCTGCGGTCTCGGCGGCAACGACGTGATCAGCGGCCTCGGCGGCAACGACGTCATCTACGGTGACGCTGGCGGTGACGTCATCTTCGGCAACGCCGGTGACGACACGATCTACGGCAACGCCGGCAACGACCGTATCTACGGCAACGCCGGCGACGACGTGATCCGCGGCGGCGGCGGCGTCGACGTGATCCGTGGCGGCAAGGGCGACGACACGATCTACGGCAACGCCGGCGACGACCGTATCTACGGCAACAGGGGCGCCGACATGATCTACGGCGGCCCCGGCAACGACACCGCCAAGATCGGTAGCGGCGACAAGCGCCGGTCGATCGAGAACCGCCTGTAAACCCTTCCGCCCAGCAAACCCCCTGAGCGGGGGGCAGGAAGTGAACACGGGCGGGGCCGGTCCCCCGGCCCCGCTCGTGTGCAGTCGTGCCCGCTGAGGCTAGCGGGTGTAGTGGGTGATCTTGTAGGCAGCGGCGTTTCTATGTCCGCTGGTGATGATCAGCATCACGGAACCCCGGTCTCGTTTGTTGAGCAGCCGGGGTGTGAACACAATCGCCCGGCCGTTTTGGCGGAGCCGTGGTTTGGCTGTGCGCCCGTCGGTCCCGCCGATGATCAACCTGACATCTGGGACGGGGCCGTCGGTGGTTGAGATGCGGATCTGGAGGCGCTTGGTTCCTCGCCGGATCTTGACAGGGATGTAGTGGGTTGAGAGGCCTTTGACGCGCAGCACGCGTGTTGTGCGCGGAGCTCGCTTCGGGGTCAGTGTCCGGTACGCGCCCGGCCCGTGGCCGGCACGGTAGATCTCCGCCGAGAGTTCGACGAACGCCTCGTACAGCGAGCCGAATCCCTGGCCGAACGTCTGTCTCTGTCCGATCAGCGCGCTCAAGGCTGCGGCGCCGATCCCGAAGTCTTGGCCGCGCTTTGAGAGCCGGGCGAGACGGTCGAAGTAGGCCGGCAGCAGCCCGGGGTCGTCCCGGTGCAGGTTGTGCCACCAGATCGCGCCGCCGTAGCAGCGCTCGCAGCCGTTGCTTTCGTCGTGGAGTTCGCGCCAGGGCTCTGAGATCCAGCTGTCGATCTGGCCGATCAGACCGATGTCGTCGATCTCTGGGAACGTCAAGAGCTCGACGGCGCTGGCTGTTCCCTCGGCGATCCAGCGGGGCATGTCACCGTCGGGCAGGTAGGCGTACTGGACGAGGTGGAAGAGTTCGTGCGCGACTGTTGTCTGAAGGCTGAACCGTGAAAGCTCGACGCTTGCCGGGTCGAGGCGTGTGTCGACGATCACGAAGCTGCCGCCTTCCCCGTAGCCGGGGGAGACTGCGAGCCCGAGTATGCGCGCGTCCAGGCGCTTCACGTAGATGTCCGGGCGCTCGTCGGGCCCGGCCGTGTCCGCGAGCGGGGTCTCGAACCCGAGCAGCTCGAACGTCAAGAGCGATCTGTCGGCTGCGGCGGCGATCTCCTCGACGTAGTCGGAGAGGCCGCTTCCGTCGTCGTCGTTGAGCGGCGGTGCGTCAGGGCCCTCGGTCACGTAGTGGACGACAACGAGTTCGCCTTCAAACGTCGACGCCGGCTGCTCGTAGCCGAACTCGCCGCCCGTCGGCGGCCGCAACAGCAGCTCCTCGTCCTCCTCGTCCTCGCCGGGGTCGGGCGGGTCCACTGGGTCAGGCACCGGGGGCAGGACCTGGTAGCTCCACCAGCCGCCGTCGCCGGGAGCGAAGTCGAAGTGCTCGCCGGATGCGCCTTTCCAGCCGGCGCCGACCCAGAAGTTGAATGTGCCTGGCGAGCCGAGCTCGTACAGGTCAAGCGTGATTGTCGGCCCGAACCGCCATGAAGCGCTCACCGAGGAGTAAACATCCAGCCAGGCGTCGTCCTCCCATTCCTGCAGGCTGACGCCGGTGAAGCCATCGACCGAGACAAGGAACTCGGCGCCGCCGCCGCCGCCGCTGCCTGTCCTGGTGTTCTGGTCGACGTCGAACCACACGGACACCGACTCCCCGAAGACCAAGTGCTCGGAGTCCGGCAGGTCAACACGGATGACCAGCACGCCGCCGTCCGTGTTGAACACTGACACCGACGTGATATCGGGCGCTAAGGGGTCTGCGTCTCCTGCCGGGTCGCTCCACGAGGCCGCATTCGCGGCCAAAACCCGCCCCTCAGCCTGGTTCCCTTCCGAACCAGTCTCAGCCGCGGCAGCCCGCGCTTCGCCTGCGGCGCCGGCCGCGACCAGCGCGCAACCAGCCACCGTCGCCGCCAGCAACCACGCTGCGAAGGAACGAAGCCCCAGCCTAGATCGCGGTGACACGCGGGCTATCCCGCCGGCTGGTTGCGCCGAGCTGCAGGCATGGTTAGGAGCCGTTTGGGTAGCCCGCCGGCGCGGCAGCATCGCTCTCAGTGTCCTGTTGCCGCGCACCGTCGCCGAGATCTACGGGTAGTTCTCAGGGATCGGACTGGCCATGCGGGTATCACAACCTTACGGGCTCGCAGCGAGCGTCTGGGGTGTGTAGACAAGTGCGAGCAGCTCTTGGCCAGGCAGGGCTCTGTTCCTCTGCGCTGCTGGGGCGTAGCAGGTACTTGCTGGTGTCCCGCCGAAGGGGGACCGAAAGCCAGGGTGGGTATGATGGGCGCCCAGGCTGGCTTTGGCGGTCTCTAACAGGTGGTTTCCGAGTTTACGAGGATGATGAGGTGCTGATTGATGGCGACGCTTGCCGATATCCAGAAGGTCATTAAGGACAACAACATTCGACGCGTGGACCTGATCGTCACCGACCTGGTTGGTCGTTGGCACCATCTCTCGATTCCCGCTACCAGGCTAGACAAGAGTGTCGTCGAGCGCGGCCAAGGATTCGACGGCTCGAGCCTGCGCGGATTCCAGTCGGTCGAAGAATCCGACATGCTTTTGCGTCCGGATCTCGATACGGCCCAGATCGATCCGACGGAGTCGGAGCCAACACTCAAGCTGATCTGCAACGTCCACGATCCGATGACAGGAGAGCGCTACCTGCGCGATCCGCGCTATGTGGCGACCAAGGCCGAGAAGTACCTTGCTGATTCCGGGATCGCCGACAAGGCGTTCTTCGGCCCTGAGATCGAGTTCTTCATCTTCGATAGCGTCGAGTTCAGCCTTGCGACTAACTCGTCGTCCCATTCCGTTAGCGCCAGCGAGGCCGCCTGGGGTTCGGACCGTGATGGGGACAGTGAGGCCACCGGCTACCTGATCCCTCGAAACCAGGGCTATACCCCGGTTGCCCCCTTCGACAAGCTCTCTGACATGCGCTGGGAAATCGCGGAGAAGCTGGAGCAGGTAGGGGTCAAGGTCGAGACCCACCATCACGAGGTGGCGTCTGGCGGCCAGGGCGAGCTCGCAACGAAGTTCAACACACTGCGCGTCAAGGCGGATGAGTCTCAGTGGTACAAGCACATCGTTCGTAATGTCGCGAACGGCCACGGGAAGTTCGCGACGTTCATGCCCAAGCCCGTTTTCGATGAAAACGGGACCGGGATGCACGTGCATCAGTCGCTCTTCCTCGACGGTAAGCCGCTCTTCTACGACGAAAACGGCTACGCCAAGCTTTCGGAGACGGCGCGGCACTACATCGGGGGCCTGCTCCACCACGGACCCTCGCTGCTGGCCTTCTGCGCCCCATCAACGAATTCCTACAAGCGTCTAGTTCCCGGCTTCGAGTCCCCGATCTTTCTCGAGTACTCGCAGCGCAACCGGTCCGCCGCCGTTCGTATCCCCACCTATGAGGTGACGCCGGCCAGTAAGCGCGTCGAGTTCCGGCCGCCCGATCCGTCCGCGAACATCTACCTCGCTCTTTCCGCGATGCTGATGGCGGGACTCGACGGTATCCGGAAGAAGATCGATCCCGGCGACCCAGTCGATGAGAACATCTACGATCTGCCCCCCGAGGAAGCAGCCCGTCTCAGTGCTGTCCCAACGTCAATGGAAGAGGCGGTAGAAGCGCTCGGAAACGATCACGACTACCTGCTCCATGGCAGTGTTTTCACACAGGACGTGATCGACCACTACATCTCTCTGAAGGAGCAAGAAGCCCGGGACGTCTTCCTCCATCCTGTTCCGGCAGAGTTCGTTCACTACTTCCACATCTAGGCCGAGTCCGCCGCCAGCCTGACCCCTGGCGGCGCTGAGTAGGGAGTGACCGAGCTGCTCGTGCCAAGCCGGGGCCCAGCGGCCCCGCGCGACTACGGCCATCCCCTGCCCAGGTCTGATCACAGCGGGCCGGTAGTGGCGGGCTGAGGGCTCTCCGAACTGGGCGTAGGCAGCAGATGATCTGCTGTTCTCGAGGGTCTCACTGGTTCTTAACCAGCGCGGCCGACCGCGGTTCACGGCCCGGTCGCTTTCTCCGCCGGCTGGCTCTGCCTGGCGGCTATCCTGGGAGTGCAGACGCCGCGTCTGGAGTTCTGCCAGGAGAGCGTGATCCGCGCGGGCCTGCCGTCAAATATCACCTGATCCACGAGGGGGTTCAAACGATGCAGTACGCCGATGTGCGCGCGCATGCGCGCCAGCAGGAGCTTGAGCGGGAGCTGGAGGAGATCGGTCGCCTCACGGGGCCGCGCCTTGACCGCCCTGACCGTCACAGCCCGCGGGGGGCCCGGTTGATCCGCTGGGCTAGGGCAGCGCTTGTCGGCCGGGCGGCGACCGCCACCGGGGCCGTCTCGTCGCTGCCACGGGTCACGATCCGTCCAGCAGATCAGAACGATGCTCCACGGATTGCCACGCTGGCTGAGCTGGATGAGCGAAGAGCGCCAGCGGGCAATGCGCTCGTCGCCGAGGTCGATGACACGATCGTTGCGGTGATGCCGCTCGACGGAGGTCCGGTGATGTCGAATCCGTGGCGCAACACCCATGATGCTGTTGAGCTGCTCGGAGTCCGCTCCGGGCAGGTTCGGAAAGCCCAGAAGAAGGCGGCCTAACCACAATCCTCAAACGAGGCGCGGCTTAGCTGTCTGTGCCAGTCGTAGCCGACACTTCGACTACCCGATAAGCCGCGCGAACGGGGACAGACCAGAAATCACCGGGTTCACTACCGGTTGAACCCGGTGACCGAAACTCTGGCTGCGGCGGCCGGGCCGACATTGCGCGGTCATACCGCTCGGACAAACGCGGCCGAGCCCGACTCTCGAACAGCTCGGCCGGAGCTGATCAGCCTCACTGGCGAGGCTCTCGCTTCCGGCCGTGAGAGACCTAAGCCACCCGAGCTTCTCGGCCTGCTGCTCGACCTTGCGCTGTTGGGAAAACCTACGCCGACGCTCGAGCGAGGCCTATCCGTCTAGGTAGGGGAGCGCTGCGGCGGCTTTTTCGTGGCGGGTGTAGCGGGCGACCATGCCGGGGCCTGCCCAGCGGCCTTGTCGCATGATCGCGCTGTCGGGGGCGCCGCGGCGGCTCATG
>JAPOVR010000165.1 GCA_026708005.1 Actinomycetes bacterium | reverse complement strand
CCCTACCTACCGTAATCACGTCTGGGCCTACGATCTGATGGCGGCCCGAACCCACAATCGGGCCCCCGCCTATAGCACCCGCAACTACCCAACGAGCCTTGCCAGCGTCGCCCGGCAGCCGTCGTCGCGGAGCGCGCCCACGGCTAGCGCGCCCGTTGCGCACAGGGGCCATCTTCGAGCGAGGGCGAGCATCCCGACACCGCGGATCACGGCGAGCAAACCCATGATCAGCCACAGGGCGGCAACAACAACCTCAGGCGTCTCCGGGCCTGTCAAGGCGCGCGCACCCAGGCCGACCACCACCAGCCCGGCGCACATCAAGACTGCACCCATCACGCCAACCGAGGCAACCCCCAGCCAGTCCCGAGCATATCGGGCCCCAGCCCCCCCGTCGGCAACCCGAAGGTGATCAGCGAATTTCGCTACAGCCTCCTAGGAGCCGGAGCCGCGCGTGACCCCGATCAGGGCGACCCCAGCGGCAATGACGACGGCGGCAGCGATCACGCGCTTGCTGAGCGCCTCGCTCTTGCCGAGAACCACGACGGAGAACACGAGCGTCCAGAGCGACGCCGTCCCGATCAGCGGTGAGACAACCGTCACGCGGCCGCGCTCGAGCGCCTCGAAGATGAGGAGGGTGTTGGCGCCGATGAGAACGCCGATCGCGCCAAAGGGGCCGACCGCGCGCCGCACGCGCACGAGGGGGCTCAGGCCACCGCGCTTGAGGACGAGGTACAGGAGGATCGTCCCGCTCCCCGAGAGGAGCGTCGCCGTGGCTGCAACGAGGGCTGAGATCTCCTGCTCCTCGCTCGCCCACCGGACGACGGTGTCGCGAGCGCCGATGATCAGGGCGCCTGCGACTGTGGCCACCAGGGCCAAGCGAAAGGCCGTGCCGCGGATATCCGCGGGAACGTCTCCGGCGCGGGTGATCCCGATCGCGCCAACCACGACGAGCAGCGTCCCTAGCGCGAGGCCGAGACGCAGCGGCTCGTCCAGGAAGACGATCGCCAACCCGGCGGCGAACAGCGGGAACGTGTTGATCAGCACCGCGGTGCGCGACGGGCCGGCCTCGCGGACACCCCAGACGAAGATGATGGAGACGAGGCCAGGCGCGAACACGCCCACGACGAGGTACGGCCAGAGCTCCTGCCAGGCCGCGGGCTGACGGGTCGTCGCGGCCGCAGCGATGATCGCCACCAGGAGCGATGCGACGGTCATCGTCAGGGCGGCCGCCTCCACATCCGGGGCGCGCCGAAGACCAATGCGGGTGGCCACGTTCGACCCGCCCGCGAGCGCACCGGCCAGCAGCGCAAAGAGGAGCGCATCCACGACCGACCCAAGCTACACGGTGCCTATCCCTGCCAGGATGAAGTGGGCGCTGCACTGGCAGCTGACCCGCACAGCGAGCGAGAGAGGGAGCGGTCGATGTCATCGATGGAGCTGTTCGAAGCCATGCACACACAGCAGAGCGCGCGCGGGTACACCGACGAGCCAGTGAGCGACGCTCACGTGCAGCGCATCCTGGAGGCGACAGGTCGCAGCGATCTACCGCACGTCGATGGCGCTCCTCGCCGACTCCCTGCCGAGCAATCAGCAGGCCAGCTCGGGGCAGGCTGGCAGCGAGGAGGCACCGCTGTCGGGGCAGATCGAGGAAGCCTACGCAGCGCGTCAGACCCACGCACCGCGCCGAGATCGATGCTGCGCTGGTCTGCCACAACCTCGCACAGACGCTGCAGGACGTGCCTGCCCTGATCGTAGTCGGCTACGACCGCTCGGGGATGCCGTACTCATGGGACGGCATCTTCCGGGCCTTCGCAGAGGAGACCGTGTACACGGGTGTGATGCCAGCCGTGCAGAACCTCATGCTGGCCGCGCGGGGCCTTGGGCTCGGCACGTGCCTCACAACGGTCGCGAACGTCTGCGAAGGCAAGCTCAAGGACCTCCTCGGGGTGCCCCAGGCTGTTCAGCTCGTTGCGCTGATCCCGCTCGGCTACCCAACCGAGCCGTTCAGGCCGCGCAGACGGATGCCCGCCGGCGAGAAGACGCACCACGACTGCTGGTAGTTGGGGCAGCGCGGCCCGGTGCGCATCGCCACGACCGCACACGCCGCCACCCAGAGATCGGCCGCTCAACACCCGCGCCAGCCGCAAGACGACGAGAAAGCACCGCTCCGCGGAGAGACCACGCGGGAGAGCTGCCTACAGGCCCAGCCGGAAGACGTGGTTGGCGTTCTCGAAGCAGACCCGGCGGATGTCCTCCTCGGGCACGTTCGCCCGCCGGAGTGCGCGGGCAGCCTTCGGGATGCAGAGCGTCTCGTTCGAGGTGTAGGGGACAAGATCGGAGTTGAGCAGGATCCGACCGGCGCCGTGGCGCTTCACCCACTCGACCACCGTGGCAGGCGGAATGACGCGCAGCGTGCTGCCGAGGCTGGTGGCACACCAAGCGCTCGTCTCCTCGTGGACGTAATCGACAATCGTCCCGTCCACGTGATCGACCACGAGTAGCGACTGATCCAGCCCGGCCCGGTCGATGATCTCCAGGTCCCGCTTGAAGTAGTGAAGCCGGAACCCCTCAGGAGCGACGTCCCCCTGGGTCTGGACGCCGCCGAGGAAGTCCTTCGTGTTCTTGGGCGTGGGGGTATGGAGGATCAAAGGCAGCCCGAGCTGCGCCGCGATGCGGGCTTGGGCTTCAAGGCACTCAGCCTGTTCCTCAAGCGACCAGCCGTGGCCGAAGTACTGGCCAGGGTCGAGGCCCACCTCGCCGAGAGCGACGACGCGCGGATCGGCCAGGTAGTCCGGGAGAGCCTCGATCAGCTGCTCCCACGCATCCACACGAGTCATCGAGCTGATGCCGAGCGCACAGCCCACCCGCACGAAGTGCTTCTCCTCGGCCGCCTCAGCAAAGCGCAGCGGGCTCTCCCACAGCCCGCGCACGTCGCCGGCGCTCGGCACCTCGTGCCAGATCTCCCGATAGACGTGCGGGTTGCCGCACGAAAGCACCGTCCCCGCCATCCCGGCAATGGCGAGAAGCTCCCACACGTCGTGGCCGAAGGCGTGCAGGTGATTGTGGCTGTCGATGAAGCGATCCACGCGGGCTCCTCGATCCGCTCGAACGACCATACACGGCACGAGGCTGAGAGGCTGCCGCCGGCTCTGCGCGGACGGCGCGCGTCGGCTCGATCGCGGTAGGAGCCGTGATGCCGCCCTCACAGCCTGGCCCGAGAGTGTCACGACTCTGAACAATTCGGGTCGCTGAGACGAATGCCGACAAGGGGGCTTCTATAGGTGAGCCTGCGTCGACGCACCGCACCCAGCGCTGAGCGGCACAACAGCCCCCGCTGCCACCCCGTTCCCGGGAGCGGGGTTGCTCAGCGGTCGAAACCGCGAGGTCACGGGCCTGAACGCCCGACGGGAGGAGGCCGCCCCGCGGACCGATCAGCCCGCTTCACGAAGCCAAAGGCCGGCACCCGGAGGCGCCGGCCCCGACTCAAGGAGTCCCTATAGATTCTTGCACCCGGCGGCTCAAGCCCGACCCTGAACACGCCCAACGCTCATCGCCAAGTACCTCTGGCCCTGGCTGGTCGATCAACCGACGTCTTCTGCTCACGCTCGCGTCGATCGCGGCCCTGTTCGGCCTTGCCGTGTCGATCGGCGCAAACCGATTCACCCGCCACGCACACGCTCCAACGTATGGGCCACTGGAGTTACAGGGCTGGCTGTGGTACCAACGCCAGGATTGACCCGGTCGGGATCGTCTTCGTCCAGCATGGTCATACGCGACACGCCAACACAAACATCGCAAAGCACACCACCCTAAAGCACGGCACTCTGCTCAATCGGCAGTGCTTCAAGCACAATAGATGGTGCCTGCTAAGCCATATCGATTAGAGCTCATGTGTTTAAGGGCTCTTCTGTAGCCGCTGGTATATACGTACTCGAACCGGCGCTACTCCCCATCGCTTCTTCGGCGTGACAACGCCGTCGACGCCGCACTATGAGATCTGGAGTACCTGGTGCTTCAGCCACTGGGTCCCTCCGAACGGTTTCAACAATGCGCGCCAGTACATCACTAGTGCGAACCAGTACGCAGGTCACCTACGGCAAACGAAATACTGGGGCAACACTCAGAGCCGGCCCCAGTGCACCGAAACGTGGGTCGCGAGCAACGGCCTCGTCGAATACATCTTCCTGCCGTACAGCCATTAGCCGAGACCACGACCATGGCCAAAATGAATGGGGGTAGAAACATGCGACGTTCGTCCATCGTACGAGCGGGATGCGCCGCGCTCGTGCTGGCGGTAGTCGGGGTTTCAGCGTGGGCAGGAACTGTGCTCGGCACGTCAGGCGACGGGTCGCAGCCAGCAGCCGAGCCTGCGCAACCCGGGGCAACAGCCGAGCCTCGGCAACCCACAGCGTCAGCTGATCCCGCGCAACCCGCTGTGGAAGCTCTAGGCCGCGCGGTCCTCGCCCGTTCCACCGACGTCGGCTTCGATGCCCACGCCCACGATGCGCCCAATCAGACGCAGTGGCCGGCGCCGCCGGAGCCTGGGCCGGGGTTCGCCGTGCCTGGGGCACCGCTCGCGCCGCCGCGTTTGATAACGCCCGAAGAGGCGGAGGCCGCAGCAGCCAAGATGGCGATCAGCCACACCGATGCTCAGCAGTTCGACGACTTCACGGTCTACGACGCAGGCGACACGTTCGGATCCACGCCGCTGAAGGCGGTCCTGCGCCAACTCGAGCCGATCGACCATTCCCAGCGGCCCGCGAACATGCGCCCGCGCGTGGCCAACTTCGTCAGCCACATCTACGCGGCCGGGTGCCGCCCCGCCGACGAGCGCGTGCGCTGCGACGAGGAGGTCGAGATCCAAGTGTGGCCGGCCTGCGAGCGCAATCTCTCGGTCTACGGCCTCGACTTCTCGCCCACGCTGATGACGATTCGCGGCGCGGCCGCGGCATCCTTTGGCGAGGGTCGCCTCGAGGTCTACACGGGCGATGCAACGATCGTGATCTTCGCTGAGTCGGACGAGCGGGCCCTTCTGGCGGCCGAGAGTCTCAGGGTTGTGAACGCGAAGGCACGGGGCGTTCCCGAGATCAAGACCGGGGAAGCACTCCAGGCGCCCGAGCCCGGAGCGCTCCAGAGGAAGCTAAGCTGCGCGAGCCGCGTTGAGGTACCGACTGATCCCAAGACCGACGTCACCGGCGGCTGACCCGTCGACCCATGCGACCGACGGCTGTTCGGTGGAGCGAACGCGCGAGGGGGGCCGGCGAAACGACCGGCCCCTCGCATGCGGCGACCGAGGAAGAGCGCCCCGAGAAAGGCCGTTAGAGGCGCAGAGGCGCATGCGACAGTGAGCCCAGCCGGCCGAGCGCGACCCCGAGCTCGTGCTCTCGGACGTGCTCAACGACTTCACGACGCTCTAGCTGGCGGAGCGTGACTACGAGGTCGTCATCGACCGCGAGACGATGACGGTCGACGCTGCCGCCACCGAGGCGCGGCGCGCCGCGCGCTAGAGCTCCAGCCAGGTGCGCGAGGGCCGCGCGCGGCCGAGGCTCAGGCCCGGCTCCTGAGCGAGACGCAGCGCGGTATAGGCCGAAACGTTGGCGGTGCCCGTGATCATCCCGTAGTCGAGCAGGTCGGGCGTGTCACCCGCGCTGTGGTAGTACGGATGCTGCGGCGGGAAGCGCCAGAACCAGGCCGTGGGCACACCCCCGTCGAGGAACGGATTGCAGTCGTAGCCCGGAAACGAGTTGCCCTCGACCACGACGTCGGCATGCCACCGGAGCGCCGCGGCACTCTCGAGCGCGAACGCCTCGAGGCTCGGATCGACGAAGAGATTCTTCTTCGCCGAGGGATACGCCCAGCCGAGCGCGTCGAGGTTGACCATCGCGACGGTGCGGTCGAGCAGGTCGCGATGTCGACGACACCAGTCGGTGGCTCCCGGCGAGCCATGCTCCTCGTCGGCGAACGCGATGAACACGATCGTGCGATGGAGATCGAGCGCGCGCCAAGAGCGCGCCATGTTCACGAGAGCGCTGATGCCGCTGCCGTTGTCGCAGTACCCGTGGCTCTCGAGCTGCGTGTCGTAGTGGGCGCCGACGACGACGATCTCCTCAGAGGCGCCAGGCAGCTCGCCCACCACGTTCGCGGTCTCGGTGGCGGCGTAGGCCGCCCCATGCTCGATCCGAACGCGCACAGGCCCCGCGCTCAGCAACGAGAGCAGCTCGTGCCCGGCCTCGAGCTCCACCGTCACTCCCGGGATCGGCAGCGGCCTCCCGGCGAAGTCCGGTGCCTCAGGCGGCGGGTACATGAGCGCCGAGTACTGGCCGATCAGTCCGTCGCGAACGTCACTGATCACAACGATACCGACCGGCCCACGGGCCATGAGCTCGTCGATAAAGAGGTAGGAGAAGAACGAGTTCAGCACGACGATCCGCTCTCGCAGCTCGATCCCTTGCCGGTCGAGCGCCACAATGTCCTCTGGGCTTTGTGGACGGCCGATATAGACGGCCTCGGCCTCGACGGTCCCTGCCGCTGTCAGTTGAAACCCCGCAGTCGGGAAACCGCGACCGTCCGGGACGACCAAGCACGAGCTCGACCTCGGCTGGTAGCCGAGCACCTCGAACGACTCGGCCCGCACGCCAACGAGGCCGGCCTCTGCGAGCGCCCCAAGCAGCCACTCCCGGGCGGCCAGCTCACCCTCGCTCCCAACAAACCGATTACCGACACCGCAAAATTCGAGCAGCGCCTCGCGAATGTCGCCCTCACCCAGCGGCGCGTAGGTCGACGGTGAGAGCGCTGCTACCACGGGAACAGATCGTACGCGGCCGCGAACGGAGACGACGCCAGCGAGGAGACCGGCGTCTAACAGCGGCGGCTCCCTGCCCGCTCGCGACACCCCGATACCGATCGGCAAGCCGCTCCACGAGCAGCTCGACAAGCCGCGAAGAGCACCTCCAACCCCCAGGCGCGGCGTGCCTCGACGAACGCAACGCCGTCATCCGCCAAGCGGAGATCACGGACGTGGCCGCGAACAACGAGCGTCGAGTCCCTGCACCAGCGCACACACCGCCCCAGACGCTGAAAACCCGGCGCCCATGGATAACCGGCTGTGCGCGGAAAACTCCTGATCCCCGCGGGCGTGGACAAGCCGGCCGGGAAGGGCTCCCCCCGACCGCCGGGCCGCCATCGTGGGCGGTACTGGGCTCGAACCAGTGACCCCCAGCTTGTCGAGCTTGTCAGACGACAGGAACACTTGATCGCAGACGAGTACAAACGCTGGCAGCGTGCAGGGATTTTAGGAGCGTAGACACCGGAATCCGCAATGCTGACGGAGACCGGGCTTTGCGACGTTTAGGCCATTATTGGGCCACACGGCCTAGTTTGCTCCTGCCCCCACAGGGCCCACCTGCTAGCTCGGAAGACACGGCGCGCCAAGGAAGCCGCCCGGCACCGCACACAGGCGGGGCCACCGGCGCCGACCCCAGATTGGAGCTGGCGGCTCCAGGCCCACCAACCTGCGACCTTCGGGTTATGAGCCCGACGGGGACAGTACGGTCTGTTCCGGTCTGTTTACGTCTGTTGCGGGAATCCCCTGCTAGTAAAGAGCTTTTAAGAGCCTAAGACGGTAAGATCCAGTAACAGGCCGAAGACGTTTTCGGTCAAGTCCTGTTAGACATTTGTTAGACACAGCCGTTCTCTGATCTGTAAACGGACCCGGCGAGGTGCTTCCGCGGCGGCCGGCACAGATGGCGGGTCCCGCTGGTTGTGCGTTCCCATGTGCAGGTGTGGTCCGGAAGCCAGTCCGGCCGCACACCCGCCTGTCCCCGGCCTCGGGCCGGTCCATGGCCGGCGGGAGAGGAGATGCCTCTCTCGTGTCCGAGCTGCCTACCCAAAGGCAGATTGCCGGGCCTGGTGGCTTTGGAGGATGCGGGGCTGAGAGGAGCCAGTGCCGATCGTCTGGATGGATGGCCTGCCAGTCCGGGCCTGTGGGAGTGAAGCGCCTGTCTACCTGCAGCGTCCATCCCCGGAACTCCCCGGCGTGGGTGCGGATCATCAGGTTGCCGACTCTCGCGGCGAGGTCCTTGACCGCCTTCTCCTGTGAGAGAGCCCAGATCGGGCCGGTGCGGTGGTTGTCCCCTTCCAGGCGACGTCGGCGACCCTGCCGAGCAGAGGCAAGGCTTTTCCTGACGGTTCTGATCTTGACGGTGAGGTGGCCCGGCAACTGCCGCTCGTCGGGTATGAACAGGTTGATCCACCACCGGGGCGGGCTCTTGTCCGATCCGTCCTGCTTGACGACATTGATCCACCCGACCGGACCCCTCAGGCAAGTCGATGACCCCAACGACCTCTGCCACCCAGAAATTGTATATCGCCTCCTCAGCGCGGCCGTGCCCAGCGCATTGGGGGGACAGTCAGCTCATCCCTCTTCTTGTCACGCAGCTTCTCTCTCACCCCACGCCCTCTGCCCCCATCTCTCGCCGCCGGGCCTCAACTGGCAGCCAAGATGCGGCGCCATCCGCAGTCTGCGGCCGCGCAGCCCCACCAATGCCGCCGCCCGATCCGGCCCCGCATTTCTCACATGCGGTCGATGACGGTCCGTTAGGACGTCGAGGCGCTCCTGGATGGCACCGAGAACGGTCGGGTCCTCAACAGCTCCGGCGCCCCCTACAAACCCAGCGTGCCCCGCTTCTACCAGGTGTCTCTCCACAATCGAATCGTCCGCAGCCTGGGCGCGTTGAAGCTCGCTGAGTTACAGCGCCTGGGCATGCAACACCTCGCCGCCGGTCATGCTCGCCGAAGGACCCGACCCCCCCGACCGTCCCTAACTATCTGATGCCGCTCCGAGTGCTCTACCGGCTGGCATTCAAAGACTGTGATGTCGCCGTCAACCCGCGCCGATGTTCGCCTGCCGGCGGTCAGGGGCAGGCGCGACCCGATCGCCTCACCCCAACACGCCGCCCAGCTCTTGGACGTGCTCCCAACCGCAGGCGGCTGGGGATCTGGGCGCTCGTCCTCTACGCGTGCCTCCGGCGCGGCGAAATCCTGGCGCTGCGCTAGCCTGATGTCGATCCCGCCGCCGGCACCATCTAGATCGAGCGCTCCTTCGACCCAAAACCCGTGCGTTCGTGAAACCGCAGATTCCGTAGATGCATCCTGGGCTCGAAGTCAGCCGCGGCCTCAACCAGGCAAAATCCTGCTCCTGCTGGGGGAGCCCGCTTGGCCGGTTTGTTCGCGGGCGACATGACCTCAGTCCACCAGAGTCCGCCGGAGTCCGTTGTTCTCGGTGGCGGCTGGCGCACGAGACCCCGCCACGCCGGCCCCTGGTCTAGCAACAAGGCAACAGCCGTCCAGAGCGTTTGCGTGTCTATGGGGTTGCGAGGCTGCCGCGGGCTGGCGTGCCGGTGTCCAAATGGTTGCGAAGCAGCTGAGGCTGTTTGAGGCTGCCTCGGCTCCGTTGCCGGGGTCGGGGAGGTAAGGAATACTGCGTTTGGGGCCGCCGAACGCCGGGCCAGACCCCAACGCCCTTTGCCCGACGGGCGGCCGCTACTCGACCCGGGGATTCGACAGACCGACTCGTGGCTAAGCGAGCGGTCAAGGCTTGCCACGAGCGGGAGTCTCACTCGCTGGGGCTGCTGTCGAGCTGGTCGAGGAAATCCTCTAGGTGGGCATGCTCCTCCCGCCATTGCTGGGTCAATAAACTTCCTCAGGGTGTGGTTTACCATACAAAGACAGACATCACGTGGCGGGCGCCATGTGTGCAGGATTCGTCTTCGATGCCGTCGCTAGAGCATTTGGAGCCTGGGCGGATATGCCTGTAGTCTTCAGATAGAGGGCTTCCGAAAGTAGCGATCGAGCATCATGCCGGAAGTAGCATCACCGTGATCGGCTCAAAGATAGAGATACGAGACCCGCTCTACGGATTCATCCGACTGCAACGGGGCGAGCAAGCCATCCTGGACACGGCAGCGTTCCAGCGTCTTCGGTTTATTCACCAACTGGGTCTTTCTTACTTGATCTATCCAGGGGCTACGCATCGCCGCTTTGAACACTCGCTGGGGGTGATGGAGCTATCCACAAGAATCTTCGACATTATCACTGACCGATCGAACGCCATCAACGAAGCTTCACATGCAGTGATTCCTGAGGACCCAGCGCGTTTTCTCTATTGGAAGCGAGTGCTGCGCGTTGCGGCACTGTGCCACGACCTTGGACATCTCCCGTTTTCGCATGCAGCTGAAGACCTTCTTCCTGAAGGATGGAAACACGAGCTGATCACCCGTAAGGTGATATTCAGCGACAAGCTTCAAGAAGTCTGGAATTCTATGGAGCCGCCATTGCGCCCAGAACACATTGCGCTGCTCGCTGTAGGTGAGATATCGGTGGACGACCAAGTATCTGCATGGCAAGGGATTCTAAGGGAGATCATCCAGGGAGACGTTTTCGGAGCTGATCGGATGGACTACCTACTCCGTGATTCGCTGCATAGCGGTGTTGCTTATGGCAGGTTCGATTACGACCGATTAGTTCAAACGTTGAGGATTCTTCCAAGCCCTCCCATTCCCGAATCTAGTGTTCGTGAACCAACCATAGGTATCGAAGAGGGAGGAGTACATGCTGCGGAAGGTCTACTTCTAGCTCGGTACTTCATGTTCAAGCAGGTCTACCTCCATCGGACCCGTCGGATTTATGATCTTCATCTTGCCGACTTTGTCAAGGAGTGGCGGCGCGACGCTGATGGGTATTTTGCAACAAATGTCGACGAACACCTAGCTTTGACAGACAACGAGTTGCTCCAAGCGATTCTTGCAGCAGCTCGCGAGAAAAAAGGTTGCCTCAGTGTGTTAGCGCGTCGCATCACTGAGAGATCGAAGCGATTCGTTCTCATGTACGAGCCTGCGGTGGATGAACTGAGGCAGAACGCGGACGCGGCGAGAGCGATCGCCGCCGCGGCCGCGAGCGAGTTCGGGGGTGACGCAGTGAGGTTGGACACCTACACAAAGGAAGACGAGCCATTTGATTTTCCGGTCCAGGAGAGGGAGGGGGACGTAGTCTCATACACAGGTAAGTCCCAAGTTCTTGGGCAGGTTCCGCCTCTGAGCGTCAACTACGTCTTCGTCGATGCAAATTACCGCGATGCCGCACGCAAGTGGCTCCAGCAGAACCGCGAGTGTGTCATCAAGAGTGGCGCGGAGCAGGAGACGAGTTCAGGCAGGTCGGAAGACGCAATCTAGGAGATTGTTGACGAGATTACGGTTTCAGGTCTGCAGTGGCTGCCATCTGTCCGGAACCTTTGGTTTGAGAAAGGCAGCAGCCCTGTGGCTACCTGTTGCTCAGCCAGTGCGCGAGCAGGCTGACGCTAGTGGTTGCGAGACAAATGTCAAAGCTAGCTCGTTCCTTTGGGGTCGGCCGTAGAGGCCGGATTCGCGGAGAACGTGCTGCCGTTGGCGCAGAGCTCTTAGGGAGGCTGGTGGGTTAGTCCTGGATCCCCGAAGTGATGGCAGCGCCAGGGGCTATGGACGGTGAGGCTGGCTGCCAGCCTCGGCGAATGTGGCTACCGGCGGATCACCGTCGGCCGCAGGCCGAGAACTGGGCCCTCAACCGGGTGTGGGCACAGCTGGAGGGAGAAGAGGGCTCAAGAACTCGTGCCGGCAACCCAAGGCAAGACCGCCTCGGAGCTCGCGGGTGGCTTGTGGGTTGGGCTGTGCCGCACCAACCGTCGTTCACATCTGGGCCGACGGATCCGGATGGCGACCCGAACCCACCAAAGAGGCCCCTGCGGTCACCTGCCGTGCCGGAGGAGCCCTTTCGGCAGCGTCTGGCGATCACGGTTGGTTCGGCAGATTCCGGGCCGATCGGTTCTGCCCCGCAGCCCACCATCTTGTTCGACCGCTCATCGGTTCTCCCATGCACCTGGCGGCAGACTGCTGGCCCCGAGCTTCAAAAAGGCCGCGCCCAGCTAGGCCTAAACCGCACCGATATCCCCGCCAAGCTCGGATGCCCCTCGGGGGAACTGCTAGCTAGAGAGTGCTCCAACGGCACGCCACGATAACCAGCCACCAAGCCGACCAGATCCTCCCTGCACCCCCAAAACACAAGTCCCTACCTCTACACCGCAAAAGACCAAGGACATGTCGCGGCTACGCGCTTGAGGCTGCTTGAAGCGCCTCAGCCTCAAGCTGCTTTGCTTCGCCTATAGCCTCTAGCGCCTGCTCGATCGACACGTGGGGCTTTGCTTCGCTAATGCGCTCAGCCTGTTCAAGCTCCGAGGACTCGCTTTGCCGGCTCCTCATCCATAGGGCGGTGGTAAGACGCTCAAGCGCCTCGACCCCCATCTTCGACCCGAGCCGCTCCACGACGAACTCGATCTGCGGCTTGTAGAGGGACAGCGTTTTCTGCCAACGCCGCAGCAGCTGCTCCTTGCTTGCGTCACTGATGAGCAGGCGAGGGCCATAGGGCGGAGATTGAACAACAACATCGAGGAATCCGTCTGCCCGCATGCCTGAAAGCTCAGCTCGGAGATCGCGAGAGAACGGACCGTACTTGTAGAGAGTGTAGTTGAATCCAGTCGGTACCAACAACACCTCTTGCAGAACAAACACCGACTTCTGCAGGTGAGTTTCGCCGCACCAGCTGTCAGAGGCTGCCATCTGCTTCGAGAGTTCTGCTACCACCGCCTGCCTCTGCCGCTTCTTCATAGCTGCCCCTTCCCTAGGAGCCCTTGACGATACTCCCGCACCGCCTGGTTACGGGGGTTGTCGGCGTCTCCTGTCTGGTTCACTCCTTCCCCCTAGCATTTTGACCCCAGGGACGGATGCTGCCCGTCAGGGGCCCTTTAGTCCGGGTAGGAGAGCAGGTCCAGACGGTACCGGCTGGCCCCGGGGCAAGGGTCGATTCGCATCTGCGGATGCCAAACCCCGTGCCCCTCTTTGCCGACCTATCGATAGGGCCTCGGATAGGGCCTCGACCGGCTAAGCCTGCGCCCCCTTGTGTAGCAGTGTTTCACCTGCAAATCACCAAAAAGAGGTGTCCCATGGAGCAAGCGGCTTCCGAGGGCGCAGCCTGGTAGGTGAAGCCCGGGGCCACTGTCCGCGGAAACGACCTGTGAGCAGTCGAACAGCCTCGGTGAGGCTGCGGGGGTCACAGCTTCCGGCCCGGATCCGCTGGTCCGCCCCGGTCGCTAGGGCGTTGCCGGGTGTGCTCGTCTACCACGGTCGGCAGCCGCTTGGGGGTCGCTCAACTGTGGGCTCGGGACGCCTATCGGACCGGGTGGGCCCAGACGTGATTGCAGTAGGTGGGCGCAGCAGGACGCGAAAGCGGCCGGCGGCAAGGCAGCGAATCCGCCGGTATCCGTACCGACCGAAACCCATGCGCCATCCCCACAGCTCAGGAACCCCGGATGTGCCGCCCCGGTTGTCAAGCTCACAAGCACGGTAGCGCCGAGTCGATCGAGGCTGGCTCGGCACCCGGCAGGCCCGACGCTCCGAGACCCCCAACGACCGCCGCCCGGGTGGCAGCCCCACCCGACGCGTCGAGCCCGGAAGAGTCCTCTCAGCCGCATCGAGCAGCACCTGGTTGACGACCGCCAGATCGGCCGCTGCTTCACCGGCCGCGCGTTTTTGCCCCCCCAACCACCTGGGTCGCCTATCCCGGACGACCCGGATACCACCATACCCTCCTTGCGTCTCACCAGTACGTCCGCCCCATCATCCCCACCGCCCCGTAAACCTCCGCCACCGACCGCCCCGGCGTCAAGACCACCCTGGCCTCCCGCGACCTGGAGATGATTCTCACCGGCGTGAGCCGCCGACGCGACATCGCGTCCCCCCTCCCACGACCTAAAGCCCGGATGAACCAGCCCCAAGAGGACAGGCCACTGGAAGGCGGAGGCCGCGACAGCCCGAAAGAAGATGGCAGAAGAGGCCAAAAGATGGGCAGCAAGACCGTGACGAATGGGTCGACGCTATCCCGTTGACGTGGCTCGCATCTCAATCGCTACCCGAGCGGAAGGCCGGCCGCCAGCCTGCGGCTGACGGGCTGACTATCTCGTAGCGCGATACCAGGGGTGCTGGGGTAGGGTGCGCGCGGATCGACCGACGGCGAGCGTTGAGGGCGTGTGATGAACGTAGCGGAGTATGGCATTGAGAAGGAGTCACTCGACGGGCTGCTCGGGGAGGCGGCGGATGGGAGTTCGCAGCTGCCTGATTTCCAGCGGGGGTGGGTTTGGGACGACGAGCGCGTTCGGAAGCTACTTGCGAGCGTCTCTCTTGGGTATCCGATCGGTGCTGTGATGATGCTCGAGGCGGGCGGTGAGACTGTTCGTTTCAGGGAGCGCCCTTTGGAGGGTGCGTCGCCGCCATCCGGTCGGGAGGCTGACCGGTTGATCTTGGACGGTCAGCAGCGGCTCACGTCACTGTTTCAGTCTCTTCGTCTTGATCGGCCGGTGCTGACTACCGATCAGCGGGGGCGTGCCATCAGGCGGTGGTACTACATCGACATGCGGCTATCGCTCGATGAGAGTGCCGATCGCGAAGAGGCGATCGTTTCGTTGCCTGAGAAGCGGCAGATCACGCGATTCGGTCGGGACGTCGTGGAGGACTACTCGACGCCTGAGCGGGAGTACCAGGCGATGCTTTTCCCGCTCTCCAAGGCATTTGATTCCCGGAGGTGGCGGGTGGACTTCGAGCGATTCTGGGGTTACGACGAAGAGAAGATCGAGTTGTGGAACGAGTTTGACGAGAAGGTGATCACGCGCTTCGAGCAGTACCAGGTGCCGGTGATCGAGCTTGGGAAGGATACACCGAAGGAGGCGGTCTGCCAGGTGTTTGAGAACGTGAACACCGGCGGTGTGACCCTGACAGTGTTCGAGCTGCTGACAGCCACATTCGCGGCCGACGACTTTCACTTGCGACCGGATTGGGAGGAGCGGAAGCGTGCCATCCACTCCCGTTCGATCCTGTCTGGAGTGTCCAACACGGATTTCCTTCAGGCCGCGACGCTGCTCGCCTCCTTGGAGCGCCGAAACGCCGCTCTGCACAATGGGACGGACGAGGACAGGGCACCAGGGGTCAGCTGTAAGCGCGCGGATACGCTGCGGCTGGAGCTGAACGAGTACCAACGGTGGGCTGACCCGCTACTTGACGGCTTCCAGGCGGCTGCGCGGTTCCTCCATTCGCAGCACTTGTATGACGTGCAGTTTCTGCCGTACGGAAGCCAGCTGGTCCCGCTGGCGGCGATCCTCACGGTCATGGGTAGGGAGTGGGAGCCGCACCCTGCCAGGGAGAAGCTCGCGCGGTGGTACTGGTGCGGAGTGCTCGGGGAACTCTACGGAGGCGCAACCGAGACACGGTTCGCCCGGGACCTCCCCGAAGTCCTGGCCTGGGTACGGGACGGGGGGAAGGAGCCAGGGACCATCTACGACGCAGAGTTCGCTCCCGCCCGACTGCTGACGCTTCGCACGCGCAACAGCGCCGCCTACAAGGGAATCTACGCGCTGCTATTGCGCGAAGGCGCCCGTGACCTGATGACAGGCGAGGAGTCGTCGATACAGGGGTACTTCGATGAGAGCATCGACATCCACCACATCTTCCCGCAGCAATGGTGCCGCTGGTACGCCATTGAGCCCCAGCGGTGCGACTCGATCGTTAACAAGACGCCGCTGACGGCGCGAACCAACCGCAGCATAGGCGGCCGGTCCCCTAGCGAATACCTCGAGCGGATCACCTCGGAAGGTATTCCCGGGGACGTCCTGGATGGCTACCTGCGGTCGCATCTCGTCGACCCTGCGCATGTCTGGGCCAACGATTTCGACGGATTCTTCGACGCTCGGGAGTCGGCACTTCTCGGCACGGTTAGAAAAGCGATGGGCAAACAAACCTTTCCCGACGAGATCGAGGAGCCTGACGAGGGACCTGCAGAGTACGAGCTCGTGCAGGAAGACAGTTTGGCTTTGGAACACATCACCGACTGACCGCCCTCGCCGGCTTCAGTACCCACCAACGGCCACCGCGCCCCTTCCTCCAGTCGAGATCACGCCAGCCAGGGGGCTCCGCTACGCGCTGGCCAACGAAGCCCAAACGGGAAACGCCTCTGAGGCCACAAATCGGAAGCAGAAAACGATCCACCCCGCTGCGAGACGAGGAAGCATGACCGACGTGGTCTAAAGGGAGCGTCTCAACGGAGCTCCTCAAAGCTGCCCAGCAGACCACACGGGGTCCGCTACTCTCCACCATTGGCTGTCTCTGCACAGGACCACGTCGGCCTCCCCAGCCTGTCGATGACCCACTCCGGCGCGCGCTGCCAATGCGCTACCGGGTATCCGGCGATCCGCATCCCTACACCAACGACGAGCCAGCCCCAGAAAAGGCAGATCATTCCTATTCGACGCTGACCGAAACCACAAAACTAGGCAACTGCCTCAGTAAGAGGATAGGTACAGTGCAGGTTAATTGTCTTTCCTCCAAGATCAGAATAGAATCAATGCTATTGTAGACTGATATCTAGTAACATGTCTCCGACCTTACAGAAGACTGTAAAACAAGATAGATGGACAGCGCATTGGATACAGTAAACCGTCAGGTTGAGTTTCGTCGTGAGGAGCGGAATCTAAAAGAGATTGTTTCCTCTATAGATGTCACGATAGAGTATCGCGAGAGGCGCGGTCCTGTGCAGGCTGCCGATGGAAAGGCCGCCAACATTGTCCAGGATCTGCTAGATGCCGGCCTGGAAGATGTCCGGTCCGCTAGAAGCCGTCCTTACTTCGGCAGGATCGACTATTCGACGGGGCTGGATGGGGATGTCGAGACCGTATATATCGGCGACGTCAACATTAGATCTGAGGATCCTAGGTACTCGATAGCGAGCCGCAACGCCCCGATCGCAGGACTTTACTACAGGCCGGTCGACGGTTTCTATGATGTGGGGGGCGGTCGGATAGAAGCGTCGGTTCATCTGAAGCGGACTTTGACGATTGAGGATGCCCGGCTGGTCGATTTCGATGATGTCTTGGGGCTGCCGCCGGGTCCTGGCCTGGTTCGTTCCACGTCCTCGCGGGTGCTGGACGAGAAGCTGTCTGCTGTGGGAAGCAGCGAGCTCGCGGATGCGGTTCAGACGATCCAGCCTGACCAGTACGAACAGATCGCGTCGATTCAGAAGCCGGTGCTGATCGTGCAGGGGGCCGCTGGTAGCGGGAAGAGCCTGATAGGTCTGCATAGGATCGACTTCATCCTTTCACCGTTCAGCAACATCGGCAGTCTCCGTCGCCCGACAGCTGAACGGGTGATCATGTTCGGCCCATCGCCCGCTTTCCTGAAGTACGCGTCGGCCTTGCTGCCCGGTCTGGGCGTCCACGGAGTGAGGCAGATGACGGTCAGTGATTGGTTGCTTGGCCAGTTTTCTTCCCGGGTGAGGCTCAGTCGGGGCGACCGGATCTTCGAGGATTTGATGAACAACCGCCGCAAGCTGACGGAGGCTGAGATCGAAGCCCACCTGTTCAAGACTGGGCTGAAGATGAAGAGATTGATCGACAACTATGTGAGCCACCTCGGCCGGGAGATACGCGCCCGGGCAAGCCGTGCCCCGGAGTTCAGCATTCCTGGGCCTCCCGACGCCTCCCCAATGGACGTGGGCCCCTCCGCGCTCACGAGCCTTGTTAAGAGTGCTTTCGAGACTCATCCGGAGCCAAACGCCGCCAGAAGGTATCTCGTGAACACGTTGGCAGGGGAGTGGGCGAGAGCTAACCGGCGCAGTGGGGTACGCCCATCGGAGGCGATCGCGGAGGGAAGCAGGCTGGTAGAGAGCAGCCTGGGCTCCCTCTGGGAGAGGGTCGACTTCCGGTCAGAATACGCCAGCCTGGTGTCGTCACCCGAGAAGATCATGGCTTACTCGAGGAAGGGGGACGTGGACTCCTCCGGGGCAGGCGAGGTCGCCGAGACCGCCCCTTCCGGGATGGGGCAGGCGCTAGGGATTACTGATCTCGCTGCGGCACTCTACTTCGACTACAGGCTGAATGGTTTCGAGAGCGAACGGTTCGAGCACGTCGTTGTCGACGAAGCCCAGGATGTTTCTCCTCTAGAGATATCGCTTATGCAGATGCATTCATCGAACGACTCCTTCACGGTTCTGGGGGATCTCAGGCAGAGCGTGTTGCCTTACAAGTCGATCAGCAACTGGAACCAGATCGCCAGCCTGTTCGAGCGGGAGAACGTTTCGAGGCTCGACAGCCGGCTAACCTACCGGAGCACCAGGCAGATAACGCAGTACGCTAACCGGATCCTTCAGGGTCTGCCTGAGCGCACCAAGGCTCCCGTACCCTATGACCGAAGCGGCGAACGGCCGAGGCTCGTTCGGTCAAAGAGCACCGAGGAGATGAAGGAATCCATCGCCGACACTATTCGGCGGTTGACCAATATGGGAGACGGCTCTTCTGTGGCGGTGCTCACGAAGCGGCGGAGGACCGCGGACGATATCGGCGAGAGCTTGAGACAGGGCGGCATCGAGAACATCGGGATACTTACCCGTGGTGGGATGATAGAGACCGACGTAACTGTCAGTCCGATCGTTCTAACCAAGGGGCTCGAGTTCGACGCCGTCATCATCGCCAACGTGCACAAAGGCAACTTTAACGAGTCGGACTTTGACCGCACACTTCTTTATCTCGCATGTACACGGGCTCGGCATCACCTGGAAATCCACTGGTATGGCACCCGCTCATCCATAGCCCCGGACGTGATCCGGCTAGCCCGGTGACCACCAGAATCCCTATCTGCTTGTGAGAGATCACACCAAGCAGTACGAATAGAAGGCTTGCCTCAGCTGTCTACAGACAGATGCCCTGCTCTCGATGTCTTTGACCGGCTCTGGTGTTGATGCTGCGGGATTGGAGCTCCCTGTCGGGCTGTGGCTTGGTGCCAAGATGGCAGATCAGGCGACTGTGGACATGCTATTCGGGGGGAGTCGATGTCCGAGCACTGCTGCCAGGCGAACGGGCCGGTTGTGATCAGACGTCAGTCTCGACGGAAACCTGCGGCTCGGAAGGTAGGGCGAATGCCGTGGTCTCCCAGGAGAGGCTAGCGAAACATCGTGGCTACATCGTTAGGCGGCTTCGCGCGGCGGCCGTGGACCATCGGTGCAGGTACTCGGCGAAGCCGTCGAGATCGGACGGCGGTTGGACAGGCTGCGAGTTGGCGAGTTGCGTGCGCCTGTCATCGGTGATGTCTGGTCGTTGTGGCGAGGTGATCCGGGTTGACGGCGGGTCTACCGGGCTGGTCGGTTGGTGTCGAGGGCTACGGTTTGTCGATGTCGAATTCGATTCCTAGTTGGCGGAGTCCTTCGGTGACGGTCAGGTCAAGTGTTTCACTGGGGATCCCGGTCTCGGAGTTCGCCTTGATGAGCATGTCGACTTCTACTGTGGAGCCGGTTGTGGCCAGCGGTAGTACCGCCACTTTGAGCACGTCGCGGACTCTGTCTGCCGGGACTTTCGTGAGCGCGACTCGGACTTTGGCTGGCCCCCTTGGGGAGGCTGGCGCCTCTGGTATCTCTGCCTTGGGCGGGATCGGCGGCACGCCCTCGTCCGGTGATGGTTCGGTGGAGGGCGGGATCGGGGCGCTGGGGGCTCGTTTCCCGATCTCGTTTCTGATCGGTCCTGCTTTGACGAGGTAGACGCCCGGTTGGAACTGGACCTCGTCTGGGGTGATATCGGTGTCGATCCGTAGGAGTGAGTCTGCGGCGTCCCATTTGGCTCCGAGCGCGATTCCGAACAGGCCGTCTCGGACACCTCGGGCGATGCAGTTCTGTAGGACGAGCGTGGAGCCGAGCTTGGGTAGTCGCGGCTGTCGGGCGAAGTAGGCGCGGAGGTCCTCGAGGGCGACATCGTCCCTGCTGGCCGTGAACACGCCGAAGCGGTCGGTGAGGAGCGCGGCGGGGGCGAGGGTGCCTGTGATGAGGCGGTCCGCTTCGAGCAGGTGGTTGGTGACACGTTCGTCGAGGCGGGTGTTGGCGGCTGCCGGGCCGAGATCGTCGTGAAGTAGCTGAAGCCCTGACGTTCCTCCGGGGGCGAGCGTCAGCAGGTGCCGGAAGGCCATGACGACCTGGTCGGGAAGCCGGCCTGCTGTTGTTTTTTCTCGAGTGTCGAGTTCGTCCTTCTGCTCCTGGTTCAGCCGGTTGTAGCGCGCCCTGTCTGCTTTCACGTCCTCGATCGCGGCCCGGGACCGTGCGGTCTGCTTGGCGCGCATCAGCGCGGCCGCATCAGCGGCGACAAGGAGCGCGGCGTTCTTGTTCGCACGGCCGGCGTTTCCGCGATAGAGCAGCACCTGCTCGGCGTGCCGGAGTGTGTCCTGGGTCTCGTTAGGGCCGATGCGATAGCCGAGATCGAGGACAGCGAGCGTCAGTCTCGGCTCGTCCGGGAGGTCGCCGGACTCGACGATCCGGTGAACTGTGCGCAGCTCCTTTGTTCCCGGCGCGACCGTGCGGAGCGTCTCGTAGACCGTGCTGGCGACCCGGTCATCGCTGATCGCCCCCTCGCGCTCGAGGATCAGTTTGTTCAGGTTCGGTTCGGTCGTGAAGCGGAACCGGCCTCCCTCGACGCGCGCGTACCAGAGCAGCTCCCGCAGGCTGTCGCGGACGTCGTCGACGAGTCCTTTGCCCAGGCGGGGGCGTGCGACAGCGGTGAGCATCTGGGCTTGGCTTCCTCCCAGGACGCGGTCGGGCCCGAACGAGTAGAGGAACGCGGCTGCGGCGAGCCCGGTGGCGACTCGCAGCTGTTGTGCTTGGCCACCTCGCCTTCGGTCTTCTGCGGGTGCCTGCGAGTCGGAGCGGATGATGTCCGCGTTGAGGGCCGACTTGTACGACTCGCCGGTGACCTTGAGCACCTCGCCCCGCACTCCCGCGTCCGCGAGGTTCACGTCGCCGAGGTGAATCAGCGGCTCCCGGGTGTTTGTCAGCCAGAGCGCCTTGACCGTGTGGCCGAGCAGGCGCAGCGCGCCACGGGTTCTCTGGAATCCCGACAGCGACCCCCACCGGTTCTGCAGCAGATCGACCAGGTCGGGATGGAACGGGTATGCGGCGGCGATCCGCTCACGGAAGCCCGTCTCGCGGTACGCGGCAGGAACGGAATCGGCGAGATCGGCGACATAGTAGGCCGCATACGCATCGGCCACCTTGCGGCGGATCGCCTCGCCACCTTGCGTCTTGAACAAGCGGCGGGCGAGGATCGGGAAGATATCGTCGCCTTCAACTGGTGTCACCACGTTCTCCTGGCGGCCGACAACCTTCTGAAGGCTCTCGAGCAGCCGCTCGCCCTCCTCGGAGTAGCTCTCCGGCCGCGAAGAGGTGAGAGTCGCCAAGAGCGCGACCCGTTCGACGCCGGCGACCGCGGTGGTGAGCTCCTTGATCAGCGTCAGCGTCGTCGTTGCGAGATCGCCCTCGTTCGTTCGGACAGGGAGGGCCTTGACGAGGTACTCGAGCGCCTCATCGAGGACGATCACGCAAGGCGCGTAGTCGCGCAGCAGCGCGGAGAGCTGCGTGGTGCCCGACCCGAGAAGCCCCTCGTCTTGCTCGGAGACACGGGCGAGAGCGTCGGCGCCGCCGAGTCTGTAGGCGAGATGGCCTAGCAGCGTGTGCGCGACGACGCCCGGCTCGACCTCGGTCGGTTGGCCCGCCAGTATCGCCGAGCCGTCGAGGACAACGACCCGAGCGGACGGGAACGCCGAACGTTTCGTCCGTGCCGCGAGATCCTTTCCGCAGGCTGTCTCGGTCACCTCGCCTGGGCTTCTGAAGAGGTGGTAGGCGCTCAGGAGCGTGTGTGTCTTCCCTCCTCCGAACTCGGTCTGCATCCGGTAGACACCTGCCGCGGCCGGGTCGCCATCCACGCGCCGGATCAGCTCGTCGAGCACGACGGCGAGGTTGTGGGTCAGGTAGGTCTGCTCGAAGAACAGCCGGGCGTCGCGGTACTCGGGCCGACCCTGCCCCGCTGCGGCGAGACCGAGATCAGCGGCGAAGCTCGACTCGTCGAACGAGCCGTCCTGTATGTCATCGCGCGGGACGGCGACGTCACGCCACGCCGGAAGCTCGGTCATGTGTTCACCTCGAACAGTCGGAGGACATTGTCGGGTGCCGCCCGCCGCGCTGCCTCAACGGTCTGAGACTGGCCGCCCAGGAGATTGACGAGCAGGGTTCGTTCGCGGTCACCGTCCGGTAGTGACTCGGCGATCGCTCTCGCCGCAGCCCAGAACGCGGGCTCCTCCGCGAAGCCCGATCCGGCGAGGACCTCGGAGAGCTCCGTGCGGCGCCCCTGCTCGAACAGCTTGCACGCCAAGTGAAGGACGTCGACCAGCGGCGGGCTCCCACCGAGCTTGATCCGTTTGCGGTCGTCTGGCCCACGCAGCCTGTAGCTCTGACGCGACGTCTCGACCGGCCCGTCAACACCGTTGAGTTCGTTCGCCTCAACGTTGAACGCCTTCCCCAGCTTCTGCGCCTCGTCGACCGGGATGCGTGCAGCGCCATACGCCCACCGCCAGGTGAGATAGAAAAGCGAGACATCGTCGACGGCTGAGAGAGCCTCCGAGCCAAGAAGTCGGCGCATCGCGTGACGGGCAACCGTTCTGCGAGCGAGCGCCAGGAGCTCTCCGACAGTCACAGCCTCGCCGTTCAGGCGCTGAACCTCCGTGTACCTGCCGAAGACCTCGAACGCCGGCCCTATGGCGCTGATCAGGAAATCGGCCCCGCGCAGCCCGAGCCGCTCGAACTCGTCGAGGCGCTGACCGATCCGCTCGTCGAGTTCACGGACGACGTCGTCGTAGAACACTGTCCCAGTCTCCACACGCGGTCTACAGACAAGAACGACCGACGAGCCCAGCACGGCACTGAGGTTCGCTGTTGACCGGCTGCCCATTTCCGACTGCATCGGCCAGCTTGCTGACACAACAAGACCAGCGGCCAGCAGAGAGCGCAGAAGCCGCTCCCACGCATCCGACTCCGTGTGGGCAAACACGATCGTGACGACACCGTCAGGTTTGACAAAACGCCGCATCTCCGCGATCGACCTCGCGAGTCTCCGCTCGAATTCGTCCGAGGAGATATAGGCATCGCTCTTCCGGTCCGCTGTGTTCTCGATCACTTCCTGCGCCTTCGGAGTGAGAGGTGTGGCAAACAGGTCGGGGTAGAGGAAACCGACGGATCGCTTCAGCCACACGTAGAAGAAGTCTGAAATGTCCGCGTACTGGACGGCGTCGTAGTAGGGCGGATCGACAACGACTGCGTCGAACGAACCGTTGGGGAATTGTGATAGGTCCTGGGCGTTACCGCGAACCACTCGCGCCGGGACAGATCCAGTCTCTGCGCAGCGCTCGATAGCAGCCGTGACCGAAGCGAGACCCGAACGCCAGTTCCCGGGAACTTCAGCGAAAGGGTCTATCTCCGTGAAGTCCCAGATCATCGGTATCGACTGGCGAGCGAACGTGTGGCCTGTCTTTTCCCCGCTCAGGTGCCAAGAACAGAACGATGAGTTGTAGTCGGCAATCCGATCCATGAGCAGGCCCAGGTACGTCGCGACTGCCCTGGCCCGGTCTTCCTCCATTCCATCGTCGAGCATCTCGGGGTGCGCCTCCCGGATCGCATCTGAGATCGTGGCGAGCACCAGCAGCTGCCGGGGCGTGAACAGATCCCGGTAGCGGCCAATACCGAACACGAGACTCTGGAGACGTCGGTACTTGGTCGGGTCGATGAATTCATCGGGGATAGGCGATTCGAGAGATCCGTCGCCCTCCCACGCCTTCAGGGCTTCTATTGCGGCTCGAACCCCGGCCAGGTCTGTCGAAGCCGGGAGGCGATATGCCCGGCCTGCGGATGTGAGTTCAAGCACCGCGTTGAGCCGAGTCCCGAACGGCTGGGACTTTCCGTGCCGGCGGACATCGGCCGCCGAGATCGTCGTCGAGCAGCGGGGGCAGGTGACGGTCGAGGCGCTGACAGTGCCGGAGTCGCGGTTGCGGCCGGCCGGGTCATCGTCGCTTCGCAGGGCGAAGTCGCTCTGATCGCCCTTGAAGATCGGTTCAAGCCAGACTCGGTTCCGCCCCCGGGCGAGCCACCATGACTTGACAAGCGGGATCTCCAGTCGGCACCGCGGGTTGCGGCAAGGCATCGTCCGAGACCAGAACCACACGAGCGGCCTGCCTTGATCGTCGCTGTGCGGGAAGGCACGGCTGAGTCGCGCGGCCGCTCTATCGGCGACTGCCTCGCCCCATCGACGGACATCCTCGGCCAGCGAGTTCCTACCATGCTCGTCGTCGGTCGCGAAACGCTGCGGGAATTCGAGCATGCACCGTTCGATCAGATAGGCGACTGGATTGAGATCGACGGCAGTCACGTCTCCCCCTAGGCGGAGCGCCTCGAGCGGGATCGCGCCGCCGCCGGCGAAGCAGTCAAGAACGGCTGGCGGCTTCTCCGGGAACGACGATCGAATCAGATCGCGAAGTGGCTCGACCCGGGCCGGGACACCCGAATCCTTGAAGAGCGAACAACCCTCGATAGCCCGGAAGATCCTCCTGCGCTCAGAATCGTCTAGAGGCGCGGGAACGAGCGAGCCGAGCACGAGAGCGCGGCTCATCGCGAGCGGTCGGCGAGCCCACCAAAGGTGGAGCCTCCGCGGGTGGCCAGGCGAGTTGCCGCTCTTCTCCCGATGGGATGCTTCGTTGATTGCCTGGAAGGGCAGGCCCTCTTCGATGAGTAGGCGCCTCATCCCCCAACCTCCGCAGTGCTGATCACAGGGTCGGGCTTGATCTGGAAGCGGACGTCGAGGCTCGGCGTGATCGCTCCGGCGAGCCGCTCGGCCGGGTTCTGGACGCGGTAGAGGCGAGGGCTTGCGGTCGCGCATTCGAGTACCACGTAAAGCCAGAACTCATCCTTCAGCTCAAGCGCCTTCTGGTACTCGAGCCAGGTCAGGCCGACCTGAGCGACCCCGGCGCGCCCTTTGACTTCGATGCAGCGACGATCGCTCACGCTGACAGAACGGAGGTCAAAGCCGCACCCGTCCTTCTCGGTGCTCTCCCACCTCGCCCCGCGGGCGGTTTCGTAGCGAGTCGCCTCGCCCATGGCAATGGCTTCAATCTCGGCGTTTGACAGACCGGAAGGATCAGCCTCATGCGGCTCTTCGTCCTCTTCGTGCGCTTCGGCACCGGCCGGGAGGACCACGACACTGCCGAGCAGCGAGATCTGGCCTCTGTTGACGAGGCCGCTTCGCCGGGCGATCGCGACCCGCTCGTCTCGCCGCTGCCGGTGGGCCTCCTTCGCGAGTTCCGCCTGCCGCACGCGTCCCTGCGCCCCCGGGACGCCGCGATCGCCCTCATCCTCCGCTCCGAGGATCTGGCGATCTGCCTCGGCCAGGAGAGCCGAAAAGCTCTCCTCAAGAAACCTCTCGGTTACACCCGCGATCCGTTCGCGTTCGCTTTTCACCTGTTGGAACGTCTCCTCAAAGAGATGCTTGCGCGCCCAGTTTTCGAGTTCCGCCGGCTTTCCCGGAGGAATGACGCCCGCGGGTAGTTCGTGCGGGATCATGTCGTACAGCGTCTTCCCCGCCCCTGCACTGAGCGCGCCACCACGCTGCGAGGCGAGACTGAGCGCCTGGTGCACGAGCTCGCGGTTCCCGTCGACCGTGTCGGCGAGCAGATGATGCAAAACGCAAGGATCGGTGACGTCGGGATCCGCGAAGACGGCGCCTTTCTGGATGTCGTCGGTGGTGTTCTCGATCACCCACTCCACGAGCGCGTCAAAGAGGGGATGGCCTGGCCCGCAGAGCTCGGCCGCCGCCAGGGTTGCCTCGTCGTCCTCGCGGGACCGCATCGCGATCTCCCGGTCGAATGCGAGACGCGCATATGTTGGTGCGATCCTCCGGGTGGCGCTGCCGACCCGGCTTCGTGCCACCAGCGTGTCGGGGGTACGCTCGACGCGGACGGTCCTGTCCACCCGCTCCTCCGCCCTGCCCCCCGGCGACCGTAATGGCGTCGAGGAGAAACCGCTTGAAGTAGCTGGGCGGGAGCCGCCGCTCGCGTGCCCTTGCCGCACGGTCGGACTGCTCCTGCCAATCGATGTTGTCTGTCGCAAGCGCCGACTCGAGCAGCTCGTTCGCCCGGGCAAGCGCGACGGGATCAGTCTCCTTCGCGGCGATCCTCGAGGCCGCGTCTTCGGCCGACACGTCGCCCAGGAGGACGCTCTCGAGTAGCTCGCGGAGGTCGTACTCCTCGAAGATGCCGCCGATCACGTCAAAGACCCGGTCGCCGAACGTGCTCTCGATGCGCTCGAGCTTGTCGAGAAGCGCCTTGAGCACGTACCCCTCGCGAGTACTTCCCGCGACCATATTGAAGATATGCACCTCACGGGTCTGGCCGATACGGTGAATACGTCCCATCCGCTGCTCAAGACGGTGCGGTGACCAGGGGATGTCGTAGTTGACCATGAGATGGCAGAACTGGAGGTTGATACCCTCCCCAGCCGCCTCGGTGGCGACAAGGATCTGGGCCCGCTCGCGGAAGAACCGCTCCTGGTCGATTCGCTCCCCGAGCTTCATGCCGCCGTGGATGACCGCGACCTCGAAGTCCGGGCGCAACTCCTCAACCAGGTAGTCGAGCGTGTCTTTGTGCTCGGTGAAGATCAGCAGCTGCTTCCGGCGGTCTTCCCGGAGCCCCTCTGACTGCACGACGTCCAGCAGCTCGCGTAGCTTCCAATCGGATCGTCTCTCCTCCGCCTCGCTCGCGAGCGCGAGAAGCGGATCAAGCAGCTCCCGCTCAACGCGCAACTCTTCGACCGTCCGCGGCAGCCACTCCTCCAGCGCCTCCTCCTGCCGCTGCCACAGCTCCTGCTCGCCGAGATCATCGAGGTCGTCTTCTCCGAGAACCTCGGCCTGGAACGCCTTCTTTGAGCGCAGGTACCCCTCGGGATCCTCGAGCGCACGCTCGATACGCTCAACACGACGCTCCAGAGTTCGCCGAATCGCCCGTGTGCTCGATGCGAGACGGCGCTGCATCGTCGTAAGCGCGAACCCGGCCGCGTTCCGCCTCGCCCCCTCCTGGGAACGAACCTCCCGCAGCTTCTCCGAGACGAACTCGGTTACAGCATCGTAAAGCTCCTGCTCAGCAGGCGACAGCTCGCCGCTGCGCGTCCGAGCGTGACGTTTCTTGAAAAGCCTCTGGCCCCGCATGTCGCGCATCGATTCCTTCGAGACCCGACGCCACAGTCGCCCCGGAACCACCACCCGTCTCGGGGCCCGGTCACCGAAGACATGAGGATCAAGGAGCCGCATCAGCGCCCAGAAATCAGCGTCCTTGCCGCGATGCGGCGTCGCCGTCATAAGAATCAACCTGTCGGCCTGGGCACTGACCGCCTCCGCAGCAACGTACCGCTGGCTCCTCCTCTTCAGATACCCCCTGCCGTCAACGTACGCCGTGTAGCCATGGGCCTCGTCAAGGACAGCGAGATCCCACTGGAGCTCCGCCTCCCGGAACGCCTCAAGCACGTGCTCCTGACGCAGGAAGTCACGCGAGACGATCACCCGAGGATGGAGATCCCACGGATTCCCTGTCGGTGCGGAGCCGTAGAGGGCCGCGTCCATCCCGACGAACGAGAGCTGGAAGCGCTCATCAAGCTCGCGAGCCCACTGCGCACGCAAACTCGCCGGCACAACAACCAGGATGCGATCACCAGCCCGACGCAGCACAAGCTCCTTCGCATACAGGCCCGCCATGATCGTCTTCCCCGCCCCAGGGTCGTCAGCAAGGAGGAAACGAAGCCGAGGCTGCGGCAAAAACTGGTCGTACACCGCCTCAAGCTGGTGCGGCAACGGCTGGACATTCGACACCGCAACCGCAGCCATCTCATAAGTGAACGCCGTCCTGACCCTTCGAGCCTCAAGCCCCAGCCGAAACCGACCCGGATCGCCATCAAACATCGGCCGGTCAGACTGCTCCACCACGACGACCCCGCCGAGCTCCTCCTCCGACAACGTCAACCTGCCGAAATCGTCAGCGTCGGAATAGATGAACGTCCAGTACTCACCCGGCTCGACCGAAACGATCTCGACAAGATCGTCCAACCCAGGGAACCGGACTGTAGCGCCCGGGACAAGCCTATCGACGTCTGCCCGCACCGCACAACCCCTTGGACCGACAGCAAACCAGCCCTACCCGCGAGGCGCCCAGAAGGGAAGCACCAAGCCCCCCGCAAGCCGAGGCAACAGTCACACCGCCAAACGGTCACCGCGCCCACCAGCATCGACTCCTGTCTCCCGCAAGCCACACAACCAAATCACCCTACTCCGAAGTCGCGGACTACCTGACCTGCGCCCAGCTTTGTGCCAGAGGCATGCTAGTGCCACGACAGCAGCATCAATTCGGGTTGTCGGTGGCTGGAGGGTCGCTAGCAACGCGGGGCCGGCGTCATGGGGGCGGCTGGAGACGGAAGGTACACGAAGGGGTTGTGAGGCAGAGCTGGGCTGCGGGCTCGGCGCCAACCTTGATCGTGACCCGCGGTTCCCGGGAGCCTCGCGGCCTGGGTCGATTTCCCCGTAACTTGCAGCTAAAGCTCTCGGCGTAGCCGTTCTCCCACGGGCTGCCCAGCCAGGTGAAGGGCGGACAGGTGCCGGCGCGGCCAAGCCGACCCTGGCACGGCCTGGTTGGTGGATCTCGAGGTTCGTTGTCCGCGCCGGGGCGAGCGGGAAGCGTCTGCGGGCGATCAGACAGCCTCCGTGGGACTGCGGAGTAGATCATCGGCCCAGGCTCTGCCGGGCTGCCTTGGTTGTTAGGGGGTTGTCGGGTGCGTCTCGCCTCGCCACAACAGGCGGCCTCAAGACACCGGCCGTTGGTGGGTTCGGGCCGCCATCAGACCGGGTTGGCCCAAACGTGAATATGCGACGGCCGGGGCGCAGCCGAATGCAAGATCTGCCAGTCAGGCTCAGTCGGTCTCGCCTGGGGTTGCCGGCACGGCACTTCTGGGGCCAGATGCCGCCCTCGTCCGCTAGCGGCCACGCGTTTCCAGTCCCTTCAGGCGCCTTGGGCCGTCTGGCCTGGATGACCCGCATGTCACCGCTTCCCCCTGCGCCAGCGACTCGCCCCGCCGCACCCAACCGTCCCAGCGCCAGCGCCACCTCGTGTCTCCCGCAACTGCTGATCACCTGCCCCGGCGTTCGCCCTCAACGCGCTACCGCGTCCCCCTCTCCCGCCCCGCACCCCCCATCGAGGTCGAGCCAGCGGCAAGGGGCAGGTCAGCCGGCCGCCACCGCATGTAATTCCCTAACGTAGGCCCGACACAAACAGTGGGGCAGTCAACTCCACCTGCATCTTCGCCGAGCCCCGCGTGGGTTACCGGTTGCCCAAGGCCGAGGCACTGGGGACAGGGAAGCTAGCCGTATGAACGACCCTCACGTAAGGGCCATCCATTACTTCATCGCACATGACGACTCAGTCGACTACAAGGATGCTGTGCCCTTGGTCTATGAAGACCAGCTGTTCTGTGTTCGAGCGGATCAGGGCGAGGTGATAGTCGAGCCGAAGAGTCACTACGCAACCGAGGAGGAGGCCAAGAGCGCACTCGGAGGGTTTGTTCGCCGGTGGGAGTTTGAGGCCGCCCTACGTGCCGGCTCCGGCAAATTCAAGCTGGCTTATGCGAGAGTCGACATCACCGACCGCAGTCCACCACCGACGCCGGCGGGTGTAGTAGCAAGCCCTGCGACCTTCCATTTTCGGGCGCCGGAAACGCAGGTTCGAGTAACTAAGGCACTGGCTGGGTATCCTGCCCCCCCCTCCCCCGGGCCAGGCCATAGATCCTGGCGACCCCGACGCGTCGTCCATGCTGTCCCGTCTCGATCTCTATCGCCAGGGAAGAGAACCGCTAGCAAGCGTGGCCTACTTCTCCCTCACAGTGCTGGAAGGTTCGGCCCGTCATGCCGCCGGAGCCACGGGGAGCAAACGGACACTGGCAGCAAACCACTACCAGATAGAAAGGGAGGTGCTCGACAGGGTCGGCAGGCTCTCGTCGCAAAGGGGTGGTCAAGTAGCTCGAAGAGCCGAGGGGCGCAGCACTGATTTCACACCAGAGGAGACGCGCTTTCTCGAAGCGGCAGTAACCGCCTTCACCCGAAGGGTGGCGGAGAAGGCGGCCGACCCAGGTGCGAACCTACCGATGATCACGATGGCCGACCTACTCAGGCTAAGCACGTAGCAAAACGGCGCAACCTGCCCCTCTGGGGCTGGTTTGCGATTCATATGGGGTGTGAGTCGTCAAGGGGGCGGGATGGCACACACCGGTGCGGGTGATCGCCACGTTGCGGGAGGCGGAAGTGGCCTTGGCGTAGGAGCAGTCGGTGGCGCAGGTCTACAGGGCAGTGGGATGAACCTCCCACGGGCCTGCTGCGCGCTCCCGTGCGGACAACGCACCCCGGGGTTCACCTGCCGGGCCGTGCGGACCTGGCTTGGCCGCGTCGGTACCCGTCCGCTCTTCACCTGGCCCGGCAGCCCCTGGGAGAACGGCTACGTCGAGAGCTTCAACGGCAAGCTGCGGGACGAGCTACACAGGCCGTGAGATCTTCTACACCCTCCGGGAAGCCCAGGTTCTGATCGAAGGCTGGCGCCAGACCTACAACCAGCCCCGCCCCCACAGCTCCCTCGGGTACCGCCCACCGGCACCTGAAACCACCATACCCGCACCCTCGTGGCCCGTGACCCCCCAACCAACTACAACCCCAAAGAAGGCTCACACCACCCCACCAACACATAAGCCCTGGCACAAACACCGGAGGCAGGTCAGTGGTAACTGCGGTCCGCGCGGCAGCGCCCAGCAATCACAGTTCGCGCGTCTCGTCGGTCATCAATAACTCCCCCAGACTGTCGTGTAGGCGCGTCAGGGCTGCGCCGGACGATCGCATGTTGAGGCAAACGCTCGCGGCAGGGCACCCACGACGAGCATGATCCATCCCGAGCGCGAATTCGCTGACAGGAATGGCGGTTGCGCTGTCATTGAGCGCGCTACTACAGGGTGAACAACACCTCGAAGGTGGTACTGCTGCCGACGGTCGCCTCCTCGGCCCGCCGCCGCGAGGCGATTGTCCTGTCCAGATCGGCCGCCCCCCATGAGGCGATAGAGGCAGTCTAGGCACCGCCGCGCGTCCGACGGAGCCCTACATGCTCGGCGACTTGGCCATCGACCACGCCGAACGCAGGGTGCCCGTGTCCCGTGAGTCTTCTTCCGTTCTGAACCGGTTGTTTGGCCCTACCGCTTGAACAGACCGCTGACCCACCGCCACAGCCTGCGCACAATGCTTCGTTGTTTCCGGTCGAGGGCGTCATAGTAGGCGCGTCGACGCTCCTCCTCACGGCGGCGGCCGCCGGCGATCTGTTCAGCGGTCCATCGCTCGGCCCAGATCACCTCACCGCATGTGATCAGGTAGTGCGATTGGCAGGCTAGCTGCCAGTTGCCGACTGAAGGGCGAAGCGTCGGCCCGCCATCGGTCTCCTCCAGGGACCATTCGGTGGGTCCGAGGGGCGTCGAGACTTTCTCGCCACATCCGCAAGCGCACCGGTGTGCCGCGGCGCCGAACTCCTCCGAGACGTAGAGCACCCCAGGACTCAGGCCCTTCGGCATGTAGTGCACTCGCTGGAGTCTAATCTTCGCCAAGCTCAAGCTCGCCCGCCGTCTTGCAGTCGCCCACTTCCATGACCAGTTGGTAATAGGGAGCATCCTCGAAGTAAAAGCCCCTGAGCTGCTTGAACCTGATGACAGCCAAGCATGCGTTGAGAGCGTTCAGTTCGCTGATCTGGATGTTCGTCCGGTAGATGTCATCCGGGTCATCCGTTAGCGGGGCCAGGCCTTTCTCCCTAACCTCTTCACCGTGCGCCGCTGAGTAATAGGTGGTGCGCAGCAGGCCGTTGATGGGGCCTCTCTTGCGGTTCAGTCCCATCCCCACGTCGATGAAGGGAATGCCCTTCGAGATGAGCAGGTCGAAGATCCCCGCTCTGGACGAACCTCTGTCGACGGAGACGAATGCGAAGGTGACCCCGTCCACCTCGTCATGGCAGGACGCGTCGATGAACGCGGGCGTCACAGACAGGCCCGTGCGGAAGTTCTCGTAGCGGCCGCCGTAGACCGCCGCCTTTGACTTCCCCAGTTCGGTGGGCTCCAGCCGGCCGGGGGAGCGGAAGGCGTTGTGTACGTGGTAGGGGTCCAGGTCGAATGCCCGGATCTCCCGGACAGGCGTCTTTCCCAGGAAGTCCAGGAGGTATGCGCCCGTGCCACCCAGGCCGATGACGGCGATCACGTCGTCCTTAAACTTGGCGGCCAGGTCCGAGATCTCCGCCCGACTCGTCAGGGTGTCGTGGAACTTGAACACCGAATCGGTCGAGGCCTCCTCCACGAACCGGAACGTGTAGGGGGTGACGCCGTGAGCCTCCATCGCCGGCCCCGAGATGATTGCGACGTAGCTCTCGACCTTGTCGAAGAAGTCCGCGAACCTGCCTGTGGCCATGGGCTTGTTAGAGAATGACCGCTGAACGACCACGTCGCTACAGGCCTCGCTCAGAGTGATGCTCGTGGAACCCCCGCCCAGATTCGGGATTGGCTTTCCGTCCAACCCATAAGGTACGGACCCGGCGAAGAACACTTGGTGGTCCGTCTGGGTGACACGCACCTGGTCGATGAACTCCAGCTTCGCGACGATTGTGCCTATCCGCAACTCGCCCTCGCCGTTCAGGTACGGAATGTCGCGGACAACCAGGTGATTGCTGTCGAGGGCGACCGCGTAGCCCTTTTCGAGCAGCCGCCGGAAGTCGTCGTTATGACTGGCCAGTTCCTGAAACACTGAAGACCATTTTTTCTACGACCTTGACGGTGCCGCCCCGGGAGAGGGTGCCCTCGGGCTTGTTGCGGGGGCCTTCCTTGTATTTCACCGTGTAGGTGATCTGCGAGTCCGGCGAGTAGTCGGGCACGTCGAGGGTGACCACCTGCTCATAGGTGATGTACTCCTCGGGCCACTCGTGCGGGGTGCCCTCCACGACGATCGTGACCGTCTTGTGGTCCTCCACATCAATGGGGTAGGGCTTCTTGTCTTCTGCTACCATGAGCCAGCCTCCTTCGCTGAAGTCAGGGGGGCGGTCTGGGACCCGCGGCCTCCCGGTTGGAGACCGTGGTTAGCAGGTTAGCTTAAAGGCTAAGAACTGTCAAGGGCTTGCGTGGAAACCCGATTCCTCCCGCAAGGTACCTCCGGAAGCGTCCCCGGCCGAGCCCTAGCGCCCGCGTGATGGAAGGGCAGTGACGGGCGTGGCCCGTGGGACCTGTTTCCGACCCCCGCTCGGCTGGTGGGCCGTGACCGATGAGGCGGGGAAACGTTGTTAGAGCAGCTGCTCCTTCCTGTCGTTGTACAGTTCGAGCCGGTAGCCCGCAGCTTCGGCGGAGACCTGAAAGTGCTCGGTGATAGTGTCCGGTGAGAGCTCACCGTGCTCCTGCTCAAGGATCAGGAGCCCTTGGGCGGGCATCAGCAGGGCGCCGGCGAATGCGTTGGCCTGCCACTCGGTGTCCTGGTAGGTCTTGTGACCGACCTCCTGCCCGCCGCGGTGGAGCGCGGCCTGCTGCACCTTGGGCATCTGGGCCAACCGCACAAGCTGATCGGTGTGCAGCAGGCAGTGCCCCAGCTCGTGGGCAACGAAGAAACCGCCGCGCGGGTGACCCTTCTCCAACCAGTCGTAGGTTTCGGGCGACGCCAAGATCTCAATGACGCAGCGGTCCCGATCGTACTTCGCATACCCTTCAGAACCGTTGATCTCAATCACACTGCCATGTAAGGGGATATCCTGGCCGGTTCCGTCCCGCACCTCGATGTCGAGGCCGTCGAACAGCAGCAGCGTATTGATCGCCTCGGTCGAAGAGTGACCGAGCCGGTCGCGAACGTAGGCGGCAATCTTCTCCAGCCTCTCGTAGCTGTAGCCGCGGTCCGCACGCACTCCCACTAGTCCCTGCCGCATCGTCATGGGCCTATTCGGAATCCTTCAGGATGGTTCTGATCCTCTCCAGCTGGTCTTCCGTGACGCCGCCGCGGGCCAGACCGCTGACAAGATCTCCAACAACTCTGGCCTCCAGCGGTTTGGCCTTGGAGATGTCGTACTCGATAACACCCTTCTCGACATCTGCCGCGGCAATCAGCGGTGCTGGATCTGCCTCTAGCAACTTCGCGACTTTCAGGATACGCTCGTTGCTGAAGGGCCGGCGGTTGCCTCGCTCCACGTCTGATACGTAGACCACGGAGACGTGCAACAGCCTGGCGACATCCCCTAGGGTCTTCTCGGCCTGTTGCCGGGTCCTTCTGAGGGTATCTCCGAATCGCTCTGCCATGACCTGCGCCCCTTCTCTGGCTTAGCCGGACTTGGCCGGAACTTTAGCTTATTAGCTAATGGTAGTCAACGATTTACCACATTGGTAGCCCCGGTCTGGAACACCTCAGCCGGAATCGATACGGTCTTTGGCGAAGTTCTCCACGGCTCCCACTGCCCTTGACCTGCCCTCCTGAGTCTGGTCGGCCTTCAATGTGGGGGTGTGGGTTGTGGGTGGGGGCGCGGTGGGGCGTCGGCGGTAGGCGCGGGGGCGGATCATCGGCAAGCTGCGGGAGGCGCGGGGTAGCCTTGGCGCAGGGATTAGTCGGTGGCCCGGGTTTGTAGTGGGGTGGGGGTAACAGGGGCAGACGTACTACCGCTGGCGTAAGGGAGATGCGGTGGCATGCGGGTCGCCCAGGCCAAACGGCCGGGGCAGTTGGAGGGTGAGAACGCCCGGTTGCGGGGGCGGTGGCCGACGCGGTGGCCGCCAACCAGATCTCTGGGAGAAGCGGCCGAGGGGACCTTTGGGGGCCGGACGCGTCGGCGGAGGGCCGTTACGCAGGCGCAGCGGGCGTTGGCGGTCCCGGGTGGTATGGGGCCTGCCGGGTGTTGGGCCAGCCCGGCCCCGGCCGGCGTTGCCGTGCTCGTTGGCCGGGACAGCCGGGGCGGCGCCCTGGGGGGCCGCGAACTGTGGGGCCGGCTCGTGGGCTTGGGCAGGTCACGGCTATCGGCCGTGTCGCTGCCCTGCCGCCGGGTCTGGGGGCTGGACGGCCTAGCCGCAAGCGGGTGGGGGAGCATCTGGCGGCAGGGGGCCCGGGGTGCCGCGCCGACAGCCCAAGGCGGGGCCGTCTGTGGCCGGCCGGCGGGTCCCGGATCCGGCTGCGCCCTACCTACCGCAATTCACGTCTGGGCCCACCCGGTCTGGTTGGCGGCCCAAACCCACCAGCGGGCGGCCCTTGCGGCTGCTGACCGCGGTAGACGAGTACACCCGGCAATTCCTAGCGATCAAGGTGGCCCGGCGCATCCAGGCCGACAAGTGTGCTCTCCAGCCTCACGGAGCTGTTCGATTGCCTACAGGGTCTCCCGCGCACCCGAGGACGGACAACGCACCCCGGGTTCACCAACCGGGCCGTGCCGGCCTGCTTGACCGCGTCGGGACCCGCCCGCCCCTTCACCTGGCCCGGCAGCCCCAGAGGGGGAACGGCTACACCCAAGCAGGGCTTCAACGGCAAGCCGCGGTGACCGGTTACACAGGCCGCGAGATCTTCTCCACCCCCTGGGAGACCCAGGCCCATGGTCGAGGATTAGCGCCAGACCCGCAACCCAGCCCCCCTACCGTCCATCCACACCCCAGACCACCACACCCACCCCTGCACAAACACCGGGGGTGTCCCGGCTGGCGCCCACAGTTAGGACCGCCCCGCCAGGCGGCACCGGTGATCAAGGTCGGTGTCTTCCCGTCTCCGCTGGGCCAACGCACCCAGTGGTTCGCGGACGGAGCCGACCACACCTATACATCCAGGTCTGACGGGACGGGGTGACGGTTCTATCTTTCGCAGACGACGCCGTCCCGGTCGCCGTCTCGGGCTGATGGCACCAGCTGAGCGGGGAACCCGCGGCCGGTGCCTTTACTGCCCTGTCTGCGTGGTTGGCCGGCAGCCGCGGCTGCGTCGCATGACGCGTACAGGTCCTGCTTCGGCGGTTGGGGTCGCGGTGCCGGAGGCGGTGTGGGGCTTGGGGCGGGCTCCGCTGTTTCCCCGGTCGTCGTGACCTGCGGCGGGTTGGCGCAGGTTGCCAGCATCTCCTGGAGCGCTTCGGCCTCGGCTGGTGTCACGGTCAGCTCCCAGGCGTGTTTGACCCTGACCCAGGCGGTGGCGTACTGACACCAGTAGGACCTGTTCGGGGGCCGCCACTGCTCTGGGCCTTTAGCTCCCTTCGACCGGTTGGCGCCTGCCGTGACGGCGATCAGATGGTCAGGGTCGTCGAGGCTGTTCGCATACTGCTGCCTGCGCTCTGCCGTCCAGGCCCAGCCCCCGGATCTGTGGGCGTTCGCCAACGGAACAAGGTGATCGATGTCGAGGCCGCCGGGGTCGGTGACAGTGGCGGCGGTGAAGACGCCCAGCCACTGTCCCGCGCCGACACGGCAGCCCCGCTCGTCTCTGTAGGTCACCGGGATCTGGCTCTCCGCGACCAGAACCTCGTGGCGGGTGTTCCGGCAGTCGCCGTCCTCGTCGGTCCAGTGATCCCAGTCGCCACGGTCATACGGAGGCAGCCCACCCGGCACGACAGCCACCTTGACCGACAACCCCCCAATAGGCTGGACAGCAGCCCCAACCGGCGGCGGGGGTGGCAGAGGAGGTTGCGGGGTCTGTGGTGGCGGCGGGTCAAGGCCCGGGTCAGAGCCAGACCCGCAGGCAGCCCCCAACACAGCAAGCGCCGCCGCAACACACAAACCGAGAACCCAGCCCCTACCCACGAAGCCACCAGCCTACCGACCACCCCCAGGAACCCCCGCCGCCAGCAACCGGGCGCCCAGCCCCTTGCCATACCGCCCGCGCGCGCGGGCGCGCGGGCGCGAGCCGAGAGCTAACAGGGAACAGGGAGTGCGGGTGGTGGGTTGTCTCCGGCGAAGCGGGTTGCGGTGCCGGGGTTCGGCTCCGACACCTGGAGCTGCCCTGGGCGGGAGAGTCTTCTGTGTTTGTGACTGTTGCAGGGTTTGTTGTTGTGTGGGTGTTTGGCGGGTTGAGCGTCTGGTTCTAGTGCCAGTTGTGGGTGGGGGGCATGGTGATGGTGGTTGGGATGGCGTGCAGGTCGGTTGCTTTCAGGTTGGTTGTGCCGTCTTGTTTTGATGTGCGTCCGGTCGCTTGGATGAGGTGGTGTTGGAGTGTTTTCTGGTGTTGGGTGTAGGTGTGGGGTGGGAGGGTGAGTTGGGTGTGTCCTGTTTCGTCTTCGATGGTGACGTAGACGGTGTTGTTGTGTCCTTTGGGGTGTTGTCTGGCTATGGGCCATCCTGCCACGGTGACTGGTTCGCCGTCGCCGCGCGTCTCGACCTCCGCGGCCGGGAGTATGTGGGGGTTGAGGGTGGGTCGTATGAAGTCCATGATGTGCCCTTTGGGGTAGATGCCGAGGGTTTGGTATTCGCCGGCCATCTTCTCGTAGTCGGTGAAGTCTTGGAGTGGGGGCGCGGTGTTTCCTTGTGTGAGGGGCAGGGTTCGCTGGCCGTTGTTGGTGGGTGGGGTGGGTAGGCCGGCGTCCCAGAGGGCTTGTCTGCGGTTGGGTGTGGTGTTGTCGAGGGCTCCTGCTTGGATGAGGGAGAGCACGGCCTGGGGGTTGAGGCCTGTTCGTCGTACGAGGTCTCCAGCGTTGGTGTAGGGGCCGTCGTTGCGGCGTTCTGCGACGATCAGGGCGGCTGCTTGTTCGCCGATGTCTTTGACGAGTTTGAGGCCGAGCCTGGCCGAGCCGTGGTGGGGGGCGCACTTCACCTGGCTCCTGTTCACACACGGGTTGAGGAAGGGGACTCGGAAGCGTCGTGCGTCTTGTTTGATCGTTTCGAGCGGGTAGAAGCCGGTTGGCTGGTTGTTGACCAGGGCGGTGTAGAACTCGAGCGGGTGGTGGCGTTTCAGCCAGGCGGCTTGGTAGGCGGTGACGGCGAAGGCGTGGGAGTGGGACTCGGGGAACATGTAATGGCCGTTGATCTTCGCGAAGACCCTCTCGGCGGTCTTTGCGGGGACACCGTTTCTGCGGGCGCCCGCCAGGAACCGTTGCCGGTGGGCGGCGACCAGCTGCTCGTTGTTGGGTCTGGTGAAGGCCCTGCGTAGCTCGTCGGCCTCCGCCGCGGTCATGCCCGCCACGTCGGTGATGAGCTGGACGGCCTGTTCCTGCCAGATGATGATCCCGCAGCCCCTTTTGAGAGCGCGCTCCTCCAGGGGGTGGTCGTAGTCCCAGGGGGTGTTGTGGCGGTAGCGCTCGACGAACTGGGAGACGGCGCTGTCCTGGACGCCGACGCCGGGCCGGATCAGCGCGACCTGGTAGGCGAGGTCCTGGAGGCTCCGGGATCTGAGGCGCCGGGCGATCTTCAGCTGGGCCGGCGACTGGAGCAGAAACACCCCCTTGCAGAGACCCTTGTTGATCAGGCCGTACACCCGGGGGTCTTCCGGGTCGATCCCGGCCAGGTCGGGCCGTTTCCCCTCCTTCTCTTCGATCAGGTCGAGGGTCTCCTCTATCTGGTCGAGGACGGGCAGGGAGAGCAGGTCGATCTTGGCGAGGCCGGCGTCGGCGACCGAGTCCTTGTCCCAGTCCATGATCCGGCGGCCCCGGGTTGACCTGCCCTTCTGGGGCTGGTCCGCTCTGAGTGTGGGGGTGTGGGTCGGGGAAGGGGGGACGCT
>JAPOVR010000041.1 GCA_026708005.1 Actinomycetes bacterium | reverse complement strand
CAACAACCCACACCCCCACCCCACAAACCCCCACACACACCAAGAGACAGGCCAATTTGGCGTGGCTGCGGGTGCCTCGGGCCGATGTCGCCCGCGGTGGCAGCGTGCGCCTGCGGCGGCGGCGTGCGATACGGTCCAGGCTCAAGCAGCAGCTGAGCGAGAGGAGCAACCGTGCCAGATGAGATCCAAGAGGCCTTGCAGAAGATCTTCGATGTCGACACCGGGATCTACCAGGACCGCGGGTTTCAGCGCCGCGTCGGCTTCGGCGAGCGCCCCGCGCTGATCAACATCGATCTTGCGAACGCGTGGACACGGCCTGGGAACCCGTTCACGTGCGATGCCATGGACGTCATCATCCCAGCGGTGCAGAGGCTGCTCGCTGCAGGCCGGGCCAAGGGCATCCCGATCGTGTACACCAGCACCGCGTACGAGGTCACGGAGGGCCCGAACTCCGACATGGGCCTGTGGGGCCAGAAGATTCCGACGGAGGTGCTGCAAGTGGGCGACGAGTCGGTCGAGATCGACGATCGCATCGCACCGGCTGCGCACGACCAGGTGATCATCAAGAAGCGCGCGAGCGCCTTCCACGGCACCTACCTCTCCTCGTTCCTGTACGCGCACGGGGTCGACACCGTGATCTGCACTGGCGTCACGATGGCGGGGTGCGTCCGCCACACGGTCGAGGACGCGATCGCCGAGGGGTTTCGGCCGATCGTCGTGCGTGAGGCCGTCGGCGACCGAGTGCCCGGCGTTGTCGAGTGGAACCTCTTCGACATCGACTCGAAGTTCGGGGACGTCGAGTCGCTCGGGCGGGTGCTCGACTACCTCGACGGCATCGCACCCTTCGCGTCGACGACCGCCGCGACCGCCCGCGTGTAGATGGCCGGTCCGAAATCCGGGCGCCCCCTGGACCCCCGCGGTGAGTGGAGCGCGAAGACACGCCGCGCCGCCTGTGCCGCTGCCGAGACGGGGTGCCGTCCGCTGCCCCGAAGAGCCGCTTCTGCCCCAGCGCTCTCACTGTGACTGACGCCCGAAACCTCAGTCTGGCGACGAGCCTCGAGCGCCTCGGTACCGAGACGGCCTTCTCGGTGCTGGCCCGGGCTCGTGCGCTTGAGGCGGAGGGGCGGGACATCATCCACCTCGAGATCGGCGAGCCAGACTTCGCGACGCCCGCGCACATCTGCGAGGCCGCCTACGAGGCGATGCGGGCCGGGCACACCGGCTACTGCCCGAGCGCGGGTCTGCTCGAGTTCCGTGAGGCCGCCGCCGAGTACCTGTCTGCGACGCGGGGCCTCGACGTGACGCCAGAACAGGTGCTGGTCGGCACGGGCGCCAAGCCCTTCCTCTTCTTCACGGTGCTCGCCGCCTGTAACCCCGGCGATGAGGTCATCTACCCGGATCCCGGCTTCCCGATCTACGAGTCGGCGATCCGCTGGTTCGGCGCGACCCCCGTGCCGCTGCCTCTGGTCGAGGGGCGCGACTTTTCATTCGATCCGGTCGAGCTGGCAGCGCGTCTCTCGGCGCGCACGAAGCTCGTGATCCTCAACTCGCCCCAGAACCCGACCGGCGGTGTGATCGAGCCCGGCGACCTCGCGGAGGCCGCGCGCCTGATCGGTGGAACGAATGCCTGGGTACTCTCGGACGAGGTCTACGGGCGGATGCAGTACGAGGGCGAGTTCTCGAGTATCGCGACGGAGCCCGGCATGGCCGAGCGCACGGTCATCCTAGACGGGCTCTCGAAGACGTACGCGATGACCGGGTGGCGATGCGGGTTCGCGGCTGTCCCCGAGGCCTTGCTCGAGCCGCTCACGCGCTTCTTCGTCAACTCGACGTCGTGCGTGCCGCCGTTCGTCCAGCTCGCGGGTATCGCGGCGCTTCGGGGTCCTCAGGAGGAAGCCGAGGCCATGGTCGAGGAATTCGACCGGCGTCGCGCGCTCGTCGTCTCGGGGCTGAACGACCTGCCCGGCGTGAGCTGCCGGCGCCCGAAAGGCGCCTTCTACGCCTTCCCGAACGTCAGTGCAGCCGGCGCCCCTGCCGAGGAGATCGCGACGCGGCTCCTCGAGGAGGCGGGCGTGGCCCTCTTGGCGGGCAGCGCGTTCGGGTCGGTCGCATCCGACAACCTCCGTCTCTCGTATGCCAACTCGGCCGAGAACCTCGAGCGCGCGCTCCTGCGCATGGGTGATTTCCTCGCCGCGCTCTGAGCCGCGCGCGTGTCTGAGAACCAGCATCAGCGTGTGTTCGTCACCCGCGCGATCCCGGCGGAGGTGCTGACGCGCCTCGGCGCTGATTTCGATCTGGTTGTCCGCGAGACCGATGAGCTGCCGACGCGCGCGGAGCTGCTCGCTGGTGTCTCGGGAGCGCACGGCATGATCGCGATGGTCACCGACCGCATCGACGATGAGCTGTTTGACGCGGCCGGCACCCAGCTCGCCTGCATCGCGAACTTCGCCGTGGGCTACGACAACGTCGATGTCCCGGCCGCAACGCGCAGAGGGATCGTTGTCACGAACACGCCCGGTGTGCTCTCGCCCGCGACAGCGGAGTTCACAGTCGCGCTCATGCTCGCGCTCACCCGCCGTGTTGTCGAAGCAGACCAGCTCCTCCGCAGCCGTACGCCGTGGTGGTGGTCGCCGACCTGGATGCTCGGCCCAGGCCTGCGCGGGCGTCGGCTGGGGATTGTCGGAATGGGGCGCATCGGACGCGAGGTCGCCCAGCTCGCCGAGGCGTTCGCGATGGACATCGTCTACGCGGGGCGGTCACGGCGCGCTGACGTTCTCCACGAGCATGTCTCCTTCGATGAGCTCCTGCGCACGTCGCACGTCGTCTCGCTGCACTGTCCGCTGACCCCCGAGACACGCCACCTGATCGGTGCGGACGAGCTGCGGCGCATGCGCGATGATGCCGTGCTGATCAACACGGCCCGAGGCCCGGTGATCGACGAGAGTGCGCTCGTTCGCGCGCTTCAGACCGGCGTGATCGCCGGCGCGGCGCTCGATGTCTTCGAGCATGAGCCTGCGGTGCACGATGGCCTCGCGAGCCTCGGAAACGTCGTGCTGACCCCGCACATCGGGAGCAGCACGCAGCTGACGAGGCAGGCGATGGGAGACCTCTGCGCGAGCGCGCTCTGCGCGGTCCTGCTTGAGCGGCGAACCCCGCCGAATGCGATCAACGCCGACGGGCTCGAGTAGAGAGCTCGCCAGCGGCGATTCCAGCGGATCACCTGTCCGGAGGCGGGCCCAGATCTGATTCGCAGCGGCCGCCCCGTGGGTGACCCGACTATGGCTTGGCTCCCAATCGAGCTATCGTGAAGGGGACATGAACCGGTTCCTTCGCACGCCGATCATTCCGCTGATCCTGATCGTCGTCGTCGTCTTCCTGGGCTTTCGGGCGCTCTCGCCCTCCGAGAACGAGGTGGAGGGCCCCGCTCATACCTACAGCACGCTGATCAAGCTGGTCGAGGACGAGCCAGCCACCGTTCAAGAGGTCGTGTTCAAGCCGAAGAAGCGCGAGATCGAGGCGACGCTTGCGGGCGATGGCGCCACGGTGAAGGTCAACTACCCAAGCGAGGAGGCGCAGCTCGACTTCCAACAACTGCTCGAGCGCCAGGGCGTCGCGTTCGACTCGGAGGGGAGCGGGTCATCGCCGTGGTCGCCGCTTCTGTGGATACTGCCCTTCCTGATCTTCCTTGGCCTGTGGTTCTTCCTCATCTCGCGCATGCAGGGCGGCGGCTCGCGAATCATGTCATTCGGCAAGTCGAAGGCGAAGCGCATGTCGCCCGACTCGCCAAAGGTCACGTTCCGTGACGTCGCGGGCGCCGCGGAGGCTGTTGCAGAGCTCCAGGAGATCAAGGAGTTCCTCGAGGACCCGAAGAAGTTTCAGTCGCTCGGAGCCCGCATTCCCAAGGGAGTTCTGCTGTACGGACCCCCTGGAACCGGCAAGACCCTGCTGGCCAGGGCCGTCGCGGGCGAGGCGGGCGTGCCGTTCTTCAGCATCTCCGGGTCGGACTTCGTCGAGATGTTCGTTGGGGTCGGCGCCTCGCGGGTCCGCGACCTCTTCGAGCAGGCCAAGCAGGCGTCCCCATGCATCGTGTTCATGGATGAGATCGACGCCGTCGGGCGCCACCGGGGCGCGGGCCTGGGCGGCGGCCATGACGAGCGCGAGCAGACGCTCAACCAGCTGCTCGTCGAGATGGACGGCTTCGAGCTGAAGGACAACATCATCCTCATCGCTGCGACCAACCGGCCAGACATCCTCGATCCGGCCCTGCTCCGTCCCGGCCGGTTCGACCGGCAGATCGTCGTCGACCGGCCCGACCGAGCAGGGCGTCACGCCATCCTTGAAGTGCACACGCGTGGGAAGCCGCTTGCCGAGGAGCTCGACCTCGATGCGCTCGCCGCAGGTACTCCCGGCTTCACCGGCGCCGATCTCGCGAACCTCGTGAACGAGGCAGCGCTCCTCGCCGCTCGACGCGGCAAGGAGCTCGTCGAGATGGAAGAGCTCGAAGAGGGCGTCATGCGCGTGATCGCCGGCCCCGAGAAGCGAACGCGGCTCCTGAGCGAGGACGAGCGGAAGGTCACCGCCTACCACGAGATGGGGCACGCGCTCGTTGGGCACTTCCTCGAGCACACCGATCCTGTTCACAAGATCTCGGTGATCTCACGCGGCCAGGCGCTCGGCTACACGATTAGCCTGCCGCGCGAGGATCGCTTCCTGCAGACGCGCTCGGCGCTCATGGACACCCTTGCGATGACGTTGGGTGGGCGCGCCGCTGAGGAGCTTGTCTTCCACGAGATTACGACCGGTGCGGCGAACGATCTCGAGCAGGTGACCTCAGTGGCCAAGCAGATGATCATGCGGTACGGGATGAGCGATCGGCTCGGCCCGCGAACGCTCGGCCGCAATCACGAGATGCCGTTTCTTGGCAAGGAGATGGGCGCGGAGCCTGACTACTCCGAGGAGATCGCGCGGGCGATCGACGAGGAGATCCGCCGGATCGTCGAGGAGGCGCACGACCGGGCTCGCGGCGTGCTCGAGGAGCACCTCGACAACCTGCACTCGCTCTCGGTGCTCTTGATCGAGCACGAGACGATCGAGCAGGACGCGTTCGAGCGCCTGCTCGCCGGCGAGGATCCGGAGAGCGTGTTCGCCGAGCCCGAGCCCGAGCCGGCGCTTCAGCCAGACGCTTTGCCCCAGCCGCGTTCTGAGCTCTCGCCGCGGCCGCTCCCGGTACCTGGGGCGCTCTCACAGCCGCCGCCGCCAGAGGGATCGACGCCGTGAGGCATCAGTGGGCGAGCGTTCACGAGCTCGCCCAGATCGCCGTTCTCTCCGGGCTGCCGGGCGAGACGCTTGGCAAGCTCGCCGACCGCATGGAGCGTCGGTCGCTCGCGCCAGGGGAGGCACTCGAGCTCCCCGACTCGTTCACGGTCATCATCGCCGGCCTGGTGACGCTGACTCGGGTGGGCGAGCCCGCTCGGCGTCTCGCGCCCGGTGACTCGATCGTTGCGAAGCCCGCCACGCTCACGGCGCTGACGCCGGCGACGGTCGCCAGCTGCGAGCACTCGACCTACAGCGAGCTCACCCAGGCCTGACGCGCGCCGCCACCCCGCACCGCCGCGTCGGCCGTCCTCGCCTTAACCGGGAAAGAAGCGTCGCAGGTGCGCGAGCGTCTCGCTGGGAAGTTCCTCGGCCAGGAAGTGGCCGCACGGCAACACATGAGCCGTGACGTCGAGAGCCCAGTCGCGCCAGACCGCCTCGAGATCGCCGGGCTTGGTGCGGGAGCCCCACAGGACGAACAGCGGGCACTCGAGGGGGCGCTCCAGGTCGGCCTCGTCGTGCTCGAGGTCGATGGAGGCTCCAGCCCGGTAGTCCTCGCACGTCGCGTGCACTGTGGCCGGGTCGGAGAACGCCCGCTCGTAGGCGGCAAGCGCCTCGGCAGCGAAGAACTCGTCGGGCCCGCCGCTCCAACTCTTCAGGTGCCAGCGCAGGAAGAAGGCCGGGTCTGCGCCGATCAGCCGCTCCGGCAGGTCGTAGGGCTGGCTCAGGAAGAACCAGTGGTACGTGCCGGTTGCGGCGTCCTTGTCCATCTGGGCGAAGACGCTGTGCGCGGGGATGATGTCGAGGACGGCGACCCGGTCGATCCGGTCGCGAGCGTCGAGCGCGAGCCGGTGTGCCACGCGGCCTCCGCGGTCGTGGCCCGCGACGCAGAAGCGCTCGAACCCGAGCTGCGTCATCACCTGCGCGACGTCCGTCGCCATCGCGCGCTTGGAGTAGGGCTCGTGCGCGTCGTCGGTGGGCGGCTTCGAGCTCTCGCCGTAGCCGCGTAAGTCGGGGCAGACGACCGTGAAGCTCTCGGCCAGCTCGGGAGCGATGCGATGCCACATGGCGTGGGTCTGCGGATAGCCGTGCAGCAGCACGAGCGGTGGTCCCGAGCCAGCGAGAGCGACGTTGATGGTCGCGCCGGCCGTCTCGATCGCTCGGTAGTCGAACCCGTGGAGCACGCCGGCAGCCTACCTCGCCTCGTCGCAGAGCACGCCTCGCCCGGTTCGAGGCGTGTGGTTTGAGGAGGTGGATGGACCGGCCGCTACGGGGCTATCCGGGGCGCCCGTGTGAGCACCGGCTAACTTATTTATCTTGCCGCGGATTGCCACCTTCCTGCCCGCTCCTCCCGGCTGGGGATACGCCTTGCGAGGCGGGCGATCGCGCCGTCTGTGTTCGTCGCGCGCGTCAAGCTCGGGCGGCGAGCGTCCGTGGAGGCACTTCGCGACACGGTTGAGGAGCTGCTGCCACGCTGGGACGCCGCTCGCTGAGTTCACGGCTACCGCGTTCCGCGCACAGAGAGCGCCGCACCTGGAACCGCACCCACGGTTTGCGGTCCGCCCTGCGGTTCTCGTGGACGCGGCGATGCGGGCGGCCGGTTCGGGTACCCAGCGGCCGTTTCCAAATCTGCTCGACACGCTGAGACGCTGAGACTCACGCTCCTGTAGCCTTTGCGGGCGGCGGCGCCGTGGCCGAGAGGTTAGGCAGCGGCCTGCAAAGCCGCGTACAGCAGTTCGAATCTGCTCGGCGCCTCTTCCTCTGTGCGGAACGGTCGGGCGGCGGGGCCCAACCGCCGTCTTCCGCTCCCAAGCTCGTGGCATGCGCCATGGCCGGCTGGCGGGCTCCAGGTGGGCCTCGGCGGCTTCGTCAGCGCCGCCCGTGCGCAGCCGGACGCACGATCTTCGGCCAGTCAAGACGCTGCCTCACCTATACCCGCCGACGGATTCTCCCCAGTGGCTATTCTGGAAGTGCAGTCGTCGTGCCGGGGCCATGTCCCGGAGCGAAGTGGCCGGAGCCACGCCGGGCTGCCGCTAAAACACTCGATTCACGAGGAGGTACTACAAATGCAGTACGCCGATGTGCGCGCGCATGCGCGCCAGCGGGAGCTCGAGCGCGAGCTCGAGGAGATCGGCCGTATCGCAGGGCCGCGGCTCGATCGTCCTGACCGCCATAGCTCACGGGGGCCACGGCTTCTCCGCTGGGCCCGGTCCGCGCTGATCCCACGGATGGCAGCGCCGAGCGGCCGTGTCTCATCGTTGCCGCAGGTCACGATTCGCCCGGTTGAGCAGGACGACGCTCCACGGCTCGTCGCTCTGGCCGAGTTGGATGAGCGGCGCCCGCCAGCAGGGCCTGCCCTCGTTGCCGAGGTCGATGACGCCATCATGGCGGTCATGCCGCTCGACGGTGGGCCGGTGGTGTCGAATCCCTGGCACAACACCCGGGACGTCGTTGAGTTGCTCGAAGTCCGCTCTGGGCAGGTTCGGGAAGCCCAGAAGGAGGCTGCCTAGCGGCAGATCTCGAGCATGTTGCTCGAGCCGGGTCGCCGTCGGGCTGAGACGGAATCGAGGTTGAGGCGGCATCGAGCGACCCGGTGCAGGAGAGAGCCCCTGGGCCGCGTGGTGGTGCGGCCAGGGCCTTGAGCCAGTGGCGAGGTGCTCCTTCGCGCACCGGGGGGCTGCGGACAGGCCCGGTTTTCCACATGAAGGGTTTCGTGCTCCTTCGCGCTTGAGAGGGCCGGAGCCCGCCCACACCATCCACGAGGACGAGTCGCTGGCTCCTCCCTCTGGGAAGAGCGAGATTGAGTACCACGGCCGCCGACACGTGCCTCCCGAGTGCGTGGGGCGGCCTAAGCCAAAGGAGACCCATCGGGGTTGCTCCTCCGTCGCAGCTGGGCGGCGCAGCTATCGCCCGGAGCCGCTGGGGCACGCGCGCCTTCCCGGCAGGCAGCACAGCTGCTCGGAGCTGGTGCGCGCAGAGCGCTGTTGCCATTGCCCCCTGCCGCTGCGGCACCGGGGCGCTCCAGCAGCCAACACAGCTCTGCAGAATGAGCCGCGCAAAGCGCTGCCTGGGAAGACGTACTTGAACATCGCGCGGAATAGCGGCGCGGAGCGCTATGGGAAAGAGGCGCTCGTGCGTCGCACGGGATGGCGGGCGGCTGTCGAGAGCTGGCGCGGTCTTGTGGCGGGCGGCGCGGCTGTGCAGAGTGGGTGCGTTTCGTGACGCTCTTGCCACAAAGTTGTGCTCAAGCCGTGCGCTCTTCTCGGCTACCCTCTCCCGCGCGTTCGGGGAGGTGCGGGTTGCTCTTATGCAGCGCCTGGACGGCTCGACGGCTTCGCGGCCGCGCGGCCAGGCTGGTGGTCCGCCACGGCGGATCGGTGGCTCGCTGGCTTTGCCGGCCCGGTGTTCACACGGGTCAGCAGCGCAGGCAACCGCAGGCACCCGGCGCCTGACCGTGAGTCCGCATATCGCAATCCACCTCAGGCCGGCCAGCGGCGCAGGCAACCGACCGGCGCAGCCTCACCCTCCAGACCGGCCGAGTGCCCCGCGGGCCGCTGGCATGCAGCAGCCAGCTCCACCGAAGCAGCGCAACTCGGCTGACCTCGACTGCGAAGTGAAGAGAGGGGCGAGCCAGCTCTGCCGCAGCGCCGACTAGGCTTGCGGGTACGTGCTCGCTAGGGTTGCAACCGCATTCACGGGCCATGGGCGGTAGCGGCCCGCTTGCCGAGCTTGGCGATGCCTCGGCGCTCGAGCTCGGCCGGCTGATTCGAGAGCGGCAGATCAGCTCGATCGAGGTGCTCGAGCAGCACTTGGCGCTCATCGCTGAGCGCAACCCGGAGCTGAACGCAATCGTCACGCTCTGCGATGACATCGCATGGACGTCCGCTCGCAGGAGCGACGAGCGAGCCGCCGCTGGGGCGACGCAAAGTCCACTCGATGGCGTCCCGATTACGGTGAAGGACGTGGTCGCGACGGCCGGGGTCAGGACGACGATGGGGAGCCTGCTTTTCGAGGATCACGTGCCGGATTGGACTGCGACCGCGGTCACCCGCCTGCTCCACGCCGGCGCGGTGCTCTTGGGCAAGACCAACTGCCCCGAGTTCGGGCTCGATCCTCACACGGACAATCGGCTGTTCGGGCCGACGCTGAACCCGCTCAACCCCGCCCTGACTCCTGGCGGCTCGAGCGGCGGGGAGAGCAGCGCGGTCGCCTCGGGCTGCTCGGCGCTCGGCATCGGCACGGACTACGGAGGGTCGGTTCGCTGGCCGGCGCACTGCACGGGCATCGCCGCCTTGCGCCCAACGCTCGGGCTCGTTCCTGCCACGGGCCTCCTCCCGAGCAACGCCGCCCTCGGCCCTGCGGCACCGAGCTCGGTGTCACTGCTCGGGCGCGTTCAGACGCTCGGCCCGATGGCTCGGTCGGTCGCAGATCTCTGGGCCGCCCTTGGCGTGATGGCCGGCCCGGACGGGATCGACGGGCAGGCTGTCCCAGTCCCTCTGGGGGACCCGGCCTTCGTTGACGCGGCACAGCTGGCGTGCGCGTGGTGTGACGGCGAGGGGTCGGTCGAGCCCGCGCCCGACGTTCGCAGCGCCGTCGCGGACGCCGCGTCGCAGCTCTCACACGCCGGCCTTGCGCGCGTCGACTCTGCGCGGCCTCATGGGCTTGAGGAGGCCGAGTCGATCTACACGCGCTATCGACATGCTGACGGCCTCTTCCTCCATCAGCGTCTGGCCGCCGGACGCGAGGACGGTCTGACGGACACGATGCGGGAGTGGTTCGAGCGAGTGCACTCGACGAGCGTCGAGGCCTACCAGTCGGTTGCAGGAGAGCGTGACGCGCTGCGAGCGAGCGTGCTCGGGTTCATGGAGGAGTATCCGATCCTCCTGCTGCCGGTCGCAACGGAGCCGCCGTATGAGGCTGGCGACGCCGACTTCGATCGCCGCTTCCGGGTGCTCGCTCCCTGCCGGGCGGTGAGCCTGCTCGGTCTGCCCTCCGTCGCTGTCCCTATCGGCCGCTCGCCAGACGGCAGACCCATCGCCGTTCAGGTTGTCGCGCAACCCTTCTGCGATCATGAAGCAATCGCGGTTGCGCTCTTGCTCCAGGGTGACGGCCGTGGCTGAGATCCTCTCGGAGCGCCGAGGTGCGATCGGCATCCTCACGCTCTCGCAGCCTGATCGGCTGAACGCCCTCACGCTGGCGATGTGGTGCAGCCTCGCTGACGAGGTCTCCTCGCTGGCCGCCGACGGCACCGTTCGGGCGATCGTCCTTCGCGGCGCGGGGCAGGACGCCTTCTCGGCTGGCGCTGACATCTCAGAGTTCCCCGAGAACCGTGCAACCTCCGGTGACGCAGAGGGGTACAGCACGGCGGTTGCTCGGGCGCTGCGCGCTATCGCGCAGGCGCGTCGTCCAACGATTGCCATGCTCCACGGCGTGTGCTCGGGTGGCGGCGCCGGTATTGCTGCTGCGTGCTCGCTTCGCTTTGCCGACGACCGACTCCGCTTCGCCATCCGCGCCGCCCGGCTCGGTGTTGTCTATGAGATCGAGGCAATCGGCCCGCTCACGCATCTGGTTGGCCCGAGCGTCGCCCTCGACATCCTGCTCTCCGGGCGAACCGTGCAGGGCGAGGAGGCGCTGCGCGTTGGCCTCGTCAATGCCGTCGTCTCAACGGAGGAGCTCGAAGAGCACGTCGCCAACTACGCAGGGCAGCTCGAGGCGAACGCTCCGATCTCGATGGAGGCGGCGTTGCTCGCTGTGCGGGCGACGAGCGAGGCCCTCGCGGCTGAGCTACTCGCCGAGCTCGAGGAGCTGAAGAGCATCGCCATCGAGAGCGACGATTTTCGGGAGGGGGTGCGCGCGTTTCTCGAGAAGCGCCAACCCCGTTTTCGCGGTGAATGAGGTGGAGGCGAACGAGGCATCTCTCCCCGGCCTGCGGGTGATCGACGCTTCGCAGGTCATGGCGGGGCCGTACTGCGCCATGCTGCTTGCCGATCACGGCGCTGACGTCATCAAGGTCGAGCCGCCGACTGCAGGCGACGCGACCCGCAGCGCGCTTGGCGACATTCAAGCGTGGGGCGAGTCAGCGGCGTTTCTCGCTGTGAACCGCAACAAGCGCAGCCTGACGATCAACCTGAAGGATGAGCGCGGCCAGGATGTCTTCCATGCGCTCGCGCAGACTGCCGACGTGCTGATCGAGAGCTATCGGCCCGGCACCGCCGAGCGGCTAGGCATCGGCTACGAGGCGCTCGCTGCGGTCAACCCGCGCCTCGTGTACGCATCGATCTCTGGCTTCGGTGCGAGCGGGCCCTCCGCGAAGCGCGGGGGCTACGACATCATCACCCAAGGCGCGTCGGGCATCATGAGCGTCACCGGCGAGCCGGGGGCCGACCCAGCGAAGGCTGGCGTGCCCCTTACCGACATCGGTGCCGGCACGCTCTGCGCGTTTGGCATCCTCGCGGCGCTGATCGCTCGAGCGCAGACCGGAGAGGGCCAGCTCGTCGACACGAGCCTCTTCGAGGCGGGTCTCGTCTACGGCGCGTGGGAGGCGACCGAGCTGTGGTCGAGCGGCCGCCTGCCTGGCCCGCTTGGATCGGCGCATCGCCTTAGCGCCCCGTACCAGGCAATCCGTACAGGTGATGGCCACATTACGATCGGTGCTTTCACCGACCGGCTCTGGCAGCAGGCAACCCAGGTGTTCGGTCGCCCGGAGTGGATCGACGATCCCCGCTTCGCGACGGGCCAGTCGCGGCTTCGCCATCGGGCCGAGCTCGTCGAGCTGATCGAGGAGGTGACGCTGACCAAGCCCGGCGGGGTCTGGCTCGAGCGGCTGCATGCTGCGGGCGTGCCGGCGGGCCCCGTCAACAACTACGAGCAGGCGTTCGCCGACCCGCAGACCGTGGCGCGCGAGATGGTTGTCGAGGCTGAGCATCCGCAAGCCGGCACGATCCGCATGGTCGGCATCCCGCTGAAGCTCTCGGAGACGCCCGGAAGTATCCGACGGCCCCCGCCCATGCTCGGCCAACACACCGACGAGCTCCTCGTCGAGCTGGGCTATACGGGGGCGCAGCGAGCGTCGTTGCGCGCCGACGGTGTCGTGTGAGCGACGCCCGAGACGTGCCGAGAGAAGTGCTGTGCGGCCGGTCGGTGGGCTTTTGGCGTATCGCGGTCCGGGCCTGAGCGGGGACCGGCTGAGGGAGGGCCTGCATGGTGCAGGTGACGATTAGGTACGAGCTTGCGGCAATCGAGCTTCAGGTCGAGTCGAGGTCCAGAACAGTGGCGCAATGGTGCACGAGCGCCACGGGCGCCTGGCCGGGATGCTCTCGGGGCTTGGTGTCGTACGACGTCGGATCGATGCGGCGATCCACGATCAGATTGCCGGGGGTTGAGCAAGGGCTCGGCGAATGCCTGCGCGCCGAGGTCCTCGCAAGACTTGAGCAGGGGTTCGCGGATCCGCTGCGTGCGCATGTCAGCTCACAGCTCGTCGAGCACGGCGTCGTCACGGATGTCCGCGTGACTGTCGAGGCGAGCTGAGCGCTCTGCCGGCCGCTTAGGCTCACCTCGCCACTCGGGTGCCGGGAGTCCAGCAGCCACGAACATAACAGCGCCGCGGCGTCGTCCGTGGCTCCTCCTTTTGAGGCGCTGGCGCCGGGGCCTTTCGGTCAGGGTGGTTCTCGAGGCTGCTGCAGCGGTGGTGGTGCCTGGGCTCCTGGCCCGGCCCCTGTGCGGTTTTCGGACTGTCGTCGGTCGCTTCGTGGCGTCCAGAAGGAGCTGTACGGGCAGGGTGGGCTGGGGCCGCCGTGCTTTGTCCCGTCAAGCCGGCGGGCTGCCATGACGAGCTTCCGGTCTGGCTGCGCGGGCGCCTGTCGCCGTTTCCCAAGCAGCAGCCACATAGACGGGCAGTTCCGTCGCGTCGCGCGGCCGCCTACTGAGCGGCCGCCGAAGGAGGCAGCTGGCCGCCCGCCGCCCGGGTGCTGCACGAGGGCAGCCCGCCCCACCCACTACCCGGGGGGGGGGGGGTAGCCGAGAAAGGTGCACGGCCTGCGCGCAACTGGTGACAAGATCGTCACGAAACTGCGCCGACTCTGCGCGGAGTTCTGCATAGGCGTGCCACTCAGCCGCCGCTCAGGCCGGCCCAGGGCGGAGCCCGGGCCCGCCCAGCGGCGAGCCCAGGCCCGCTTGCCGTCGCCGAGAACCCGGCAGCCGAGGCTGTCCCCCTGTCTCTGTCCAGCCGCTCCCAGGCCGCTCCCGCGCTGGATCGTCTCGGCGTCCTAGCCTCCGCAAAGGCCCGGCGAAGGCCTGGATGCAAAGCAGCGTGCTGAGGATCTCCGTCTAGGCTTCCTGGGGAACTGTGATCGAGAACGTGCTCTTTCCACCGCTCCTGCGGCCGGCTGCTCAGGAAGCTGTTCGATTCGAGAGCGCCTCGATGACCTACGAACAGCTCGCCGGCGCCGCAGCAGCGGTCGCGGCGCAGCTGCAGGGGCTGGAGCGTGTTGCGCTCTACGCGACGCCGACGATCGAGACCGCGGTGGGTGTGCTCGGCGGCCTGCTTGGCGGCCTCACCGTCGTGCCGATCAACCCGAAGAGCGGGGATCGCGAGCTTCAGCACATCGTCTCTGACAGCGCGCCGGAAGCACTGCTCGCGAGTCCGTCGGTCGAGTTACCCGTCGCGCTGGCAGTAGGAAAGCGCATCGATGTCGATCCGGCCCACACCGCGCTGCCTGGCGTAGCACCTGAGCCTGACCCCGAGCAGCCGGCACTGATTCTCTACACATCAGGAACGACCGGTCTGCCCAAGGGAGCCGTCCTGCCGCGTCGGGCGATCGCGACGAATCTCGACGCGCTCGCGGACGTGTGGGAGTGGACGGCAGACGACGTCCTCGTGCATGGGCTGCCGCTCTTCCATGCGCATGGGCTCGTGCTGGGCACGCTTGGCCCCCTCCGGCGTGGGGGACGGCTCGTTCACCTGGGGCGGTTCTCGCCCGAGGCTGCCGCGAACGAGCTTGCCGCCGACGGGACGATGCTGTTTGGCGTGCCAACCATGTACGCGCGGCTGGCGACGGCCGCCGAGCAGGATAGGTTGCTTGCGCATGCGCTTGGCGAGGCGCGCCTGCTTGTCTCCGGCTCGGCGGCGTTGCCTGCTCGAGAGCACCGCCGGATCGAGGACGCCACCGGCCAGCGCATCGTCGAGCGCTACGGGCTCACCGAGACGCTGATGAACTGCTCAGTCAGCGCCCGCGGCGATCGGCGCCCAGGCTACGTCGGCAGCCCGCTGCCTGGGGTCGACGTTCGGCTGCTCGATGAGCGCGGCCAAATCCTGACGGCTGCCGACGACGAGACGATTGGCGAAGTGCACGTCCGCGGACCGAACCTCTTTACCGGATACCTGAACCGCCCGGACGCCACGGCCAGCTCCTTGCGTGATGGTTGGTTTCGAACCGGCGATCTTGCCGCGTGTGCGCCCGATGGCTACATTCGCATCGTGGGGAGAAGGGAAACCGATCTCATCAAGACGGGGGGCTACAAGGTCGGTGCGGGCGAGGTCGAAGGCTCGCTGCTCGAGCACGCGCTCGTCGCGGAGGCAGCGGTGGCCGGCGAGCCCGACGATGACCTGGGCGAGCGGATCGTGGCGTGGATCGTTCCCGGCGACGGTCCGCGGCCGTCCGAGGAGGAGCTTGCAAATCACGTTGCGAGCCTTCTCGCCCCGCACAAGCGGCCGCGGGCAGTTCGGTTCGTCGACGAGCTTCCTCGGAATGCGATGGGAAAGGTCGTAAAGTCGCAGCTCGGGAGCTCCCGTTAGCGGAGGAACCGAGCCAGTTTCCTCCGGCTGGGCGCATTTTGCCGCTGTCGGGTAGGGGGCCGACGGGACCGTGCGGGTCATCTCGGCTTGTGGATCTTGAAGCGAGAGCCGAAACAGACCGGCAGCTGGCCGCCGGGCCTTGCGGGTCGAGTCCTTACTGGCGGCTGGCGGCGCCGAGCTGGCTGCTGGGCGTGGCTGCACCCGCTGCCGGGCGTGGCCGGGCAGCCACAGTCCCGAGCCGCGCGTCAAAAGCGTCCAGCCGCTGCGAAAGGGCAGCCCGCCCCCCCACCCACCACCCGGGGGGCTGGTAGTCCAAAAAGCGCGCAGCTTGCGCGCAACTGGTGACAAGAGCGTCACGAAACTACACCAACTCTGCACGGCTGCGGGGCACCGCTACGGGGCCCGGCGGCAGCACCCGGGGTACGGCGCTTGGCTGTGGTGGACGGCTGCGGGGCCGGGCTGTAGCGGGCGCCTGTGGCCCCCTGGCGGGGGCACGCGGCTGCAGTGCCAGCATGGCGCGTGTAGACAGCCTTGCGTCATCAGGAGATCTCCCATCGGCGTGCGTGTGCTGGTCGTGCGGCGCTGTGTCCGCGGAGGTGATCACTACACTCGGCGTCCGTGGCTGGTCCTACCCAGAAGGTGCTCTACGCGGATATCGACCTCGAGCTCTCGTGGTCGGAAGCCCAGCTGCCCCAGGTCGAGCGCACCAAGCACGTCCACGCGCTGCACCCGTCTCTCGGCAAGTTCATCCCGCAGCTTGTCGAGGCCTTCCTCAGCCGGTACTTCGTTGCCGGTGAGTGTCTCTATGACCCGTTCTGTGGCTCTGGTACAGCGCTCGTCGAGGCGAATGCCTACGGCTGCGACGCGGTTGGGTGTGACATCTCGGCGTTCAACTGCCTGCTGTCAAGCGTCAAGACGCGCCGCTATGACCACGCTCTCCTCGCCGCCGAGCTCGACGGTGTGCTCGAGCAGGCTCTCGCCTCTCCAGCGCCTCGGCTTGAGGACGCGACGCCCTGGTTGCGCCGGTGGTACGCACGGCGCGCACTCGGTGAGCTCCTCGCCTATCGGGATGCCGCACGGGAGCTGTCGCCGAGCGGTGGGGACGTCGCGCGCATCGTGCTCTCGCGTGCTGCGAGGTCCTCGCGGCTGACGACGCACTTCGATCTCGACTTCCCCAAGGCACCGGTATGCGAGCCCTACGTGTGCCACAAGCACAAGCGCGTCTGTCGTCCGGTCGGAGAGGCTGCGAAGTTTCTGCGCCGGTACACCCGCGACACGCTGAGGCGGCTGCAGGCGTTCGCTGACGCCCAAACTGGCTGTCCCGTCCAGGTGCTCCACGCCGACTCCCGCGGCGCTGAGCTCCCCGTTCGCCCCAGCGGGGTCGTTACATCGCCGCCGTATCCAGGGCTGATCGACTACCACGAGCAGCATCGGTACGCCTACGAGCTGCTCGGGCTCACCGACCGCCGAGAGCTTGAGATCGGGCCTGCCACCGCCGGCCGCGGCCGAGCCGCGCTGGCCGCCTACGTCGGGTCGATGGCGTCGGTCTTTCTCCGTGTCCGGGAAGCGCTGCCCGCCGACGCGCCCGTCGTCATCGTCGTGAACGACACGCATGAGCTCTACCCAAGCGTGCTCGAGGGTGCTGGGCTTCGTCTCGACGATCGGCTGCGGCGTCACGTCAATCGCAGAACGGGGCGACGTCTCGGAGAGTTCTACGAGGACGTTCTCATCTGCCGAGCCTGACGCGCGCTGTCAGCGATGGGGTATAGGCTGGGCGCGTGCTCAGCGGCACGATGAACACGAGCAAAGGCGAGATCCAGATCGAGCTGTTTGAGGACGATGCTCCGAAGACGGTCGACAACTTCGTCAATCTCGCCCAGAGCGGCTACTACGACGGCATCACCTTCCACCGGGTCATCGAGGACTTCATGATCCAGGGCGGCTGTCCTCGTGGCGATGGTAGCGGGGGGCCGGGGTACGAGTTCGATGACGAGATCAACGACCACCGCATCGTCCGCGGCGCGCTCGCGATGGCCAACCGGGGCCCAAACACGAACGGCAGCCAGTTCTTCATCGTGACGGCTGACGAGTGTCCGTGGCTCGACGGCAAGCACACCGTCTTTGGCCGAGTCGTCGGCAGCATGCATGTCATCGAGGCGATCGCGACCGTGAAGACCGATCGTCGCGATCGACCCAAGGACGCAGTGACGATCGACGAGATCGTCTTCGAGACGACCTAGATGGTCGATCGGGGATGGCGGCGCATGCCGTGGAGCGCCTTCCGCTTGCCCTCTCACCGACGATCGAGCTCGCCTGGATAGACAGCCTATGCCTGCCACGATGATGGACGGCACGGCGCTCGCTGCTCGTGTGCGGGGCCAGGTTGCCGATGAGGTCGCCGCGCTCGGGATCCCGATCGGCCTCGCGACCGTGCTCGTGGGCGACGATCCCGCCTCGGCGATCTATGTCCGACGCAAGCAGGAGGCGTGCGTGGAGGCAGGCATCGAGCCCTTCCATCGTGAGCTTCCCGGCTCGACGTCTCAGGAGCAGCTTCTCGCACTGGTGGCCGAGCTCAACGCAGACGAGCGCGTGACGGGCATTCTCGTCCAAGTGCCGCTTCCCGATCAGATCGACGAAGCCGAGGTGATCCGCGCCATCAACCCGATCAAGGATGTCGACGGGTTCCATCCGACGAACGCTGGGCACATGCTCCAGGGCAACCCGACGCTTCTGCCCGCCACGCCTGCTGGCATCATGGAGCTGCTTGCCAAGTACAACGTGCAGCTGAAGGGCTCGCGAGCGGTGGTTGTCGGCCGCTCCAACAACGTAGGCAAGCCTACGGCACTCCTGCTGCTCGCTCAGCACGCGACCGTTGTCCTGTGCCACTCACGCACGCCGGACCTCGGGGCCGTCGTTCGCCAGGCGGACGTCGTGGTGGCTGCGGTTGGCCGGCCCGAGGCGGTGACGGCTGCTATGATCAGGCCTGGCGCAGTAGTCGTTGACGTCGGTATCACGCGCACCGATGACGGACTGGTCGGCGACGTGGCGCGCGATGCACGAGAGGTCGCTGGGCTCCTGACGCCGGTGCCGGGGGGCGTCGGGCCTATGACGATCGCGGCGCTCTTGCGCAACACCGTTCGCGCCGCTCGCTACCAGCACGGCATGCTTGCCTTTCCCGGGGGTTAGCCGGCCCTGTGGGCCGGGCGCCCGACTGGCAGGCGAGCGATGTTCACGGGCTGCGGCCGGGGTGGATGGATCTGTCTGAACCGAGCCGGCCGGCGGCCCCGCCTGCACTCTCTCGTGAGCGCGGGGCCAGGCGACCTCAGAGCGCGCCGCCGTGACGCAGCGCCGCCGTGAGGGGCGGCCCGCCTCCACCACGCCTGCCAAGTCGTCATCCTGCGGCCGGCGGAGAATCAGCCGTTCCGTCTTGTTTCGAATCACCGGCACCTGCTCGCGTGTGAAGGTGGAAAGCTACGAAGATCGTGATCTGGGGATACCTGGCGCGCAAGGCGGCCAATGCAGCCGCAGGGTACGACCTGCAACGCTGACTGCGAGGCGAGATCTCGGTGCGACAGCTCTGGGATCGTGGCTGGCGCCTCCGCCTGCACCCGCGCTTTCACGATCCCGGCGAGCTCGCCGACGGCGAGCTGCGCCTGCGCCTGACGGCGACCCACCCGGCGGACGAGACTCGTGGCCGAGTACCGCTTCGTCATGTGGTCCGACGAGGCGGCTGCTGAAGCCGGCTGGATTCACCTGCGGCTGGCGCTGGCGAAGGCGTTGCGGCGCTACGGCGGCCACATCGGCCTCGCCGTAGACGAGCCGTTCTGCGGCCGGCGCTAGGCGGCCCGCAGCTGCCGGCTGCTGTTTCCGCTAATCCGGTCCCACGGGATCGATCCCGTCTTGATCACCTGCGCCGTCGACAACCTCGCCTCACGACGCGCGTGTGAGCTCATCGGCGTGCACCTCGTGAGCGTGGCGCACCTGGAGCGGGAGCCGAGCGGGTGGGGTGACTCCTGGTATTAGCACCTACGAGTCGGACGGGAGGGTAGCCCAGAAAGGCGCAGAGTTGGTTGAGAGGGGGTTCCGTGGTGCCGGATTCTGCATTGGCCAGCGGAATCGTTCTTTCAAAGCGGCGTTGTCTTCTTGAAACGTACGGATCCGGTGCGGATACGGAGCTCACTCCACAAATCCCTGTAAATCAGCAGCTAACGGGAAAGCGAACAGCTTCCGCGCATCTGGTGACAAGAGCATCACGAAACCGCGCCAACGCTGCGTGACCGCGATAACCGGCTTGGGCGCGCTCGGGGCAACTCTCGTGGTGCGGCCCGGCAAGGGGTGCCCTGTGCCCACTGGGAGCGCCATCCAGGCTTTCCACCCCTGCCGGCTCAGCGCGTCGAGTGGCCCAGATGGGGCAACGTGCTCAGGATTTGCAGCTAGGGTTAGGCGCGTCGTGGCCGTAGGAAAAGACGATGTGCTCCATCTTGCTCGCCTTGCCCGGCTCGAGATCCCTGAGGCTGAGCTCGAGCGGGTTCAAGAGCAGCTCGGTGCCATTCTCGAAGCGGTCGGCAAGGTCGCTGAGCTCGACTTGGCCGACGTCGAGCCCACGTCCCACCCGCTCTATGTCGTCAACGTGTGGGACGAGGACAACATCCGGCCGTCGCTGTCGCGCGAGGCTGCGCTCGCCAACGCGCCTGACGCAACCGACGGCGCTTTTCGCGTCCCCGCGGTCGGGTGACCGCGCCCGTGCACGCGGTCGGCAGACGGCACTGCCTCCGGCGCGTCGAGCTGCTTCCCGCAGCAGAATCGTGACAGAGTTGACGCAATTCGACGCTGGCACGTGACGTTTTGGCTGAGAGAATCAGACGTGGGTGGAGGCAAGGGGTGGCTCCGACACGACTGGCCGGTTTGGACACGTCTGCGAGGGGCCGTGAGAGGGGCCGCGCATCCGCGTCGCGCGCTAGGGGGGCCGTGCCTGGTGCCGCCACGGCTAGAGCTGTCGCGCCCTGCCAGGCTGGCACGCGCGTGAGCATTGATACGCGCTCGCTGACCGCCGAGGGCGCAGCTGGGCTGCTCGAACAGGGCGATGTCACGGCCGAAGAGCTCGTCGAGGCCTACCTCGCAGCTATCGACGCGCACGACTCGGAGCTGCACGCCTACTTGCGTGTTGCTGCACCCCGCGGCAACGGTGTGCCCATTGCGATGAAGGACTGCATCACCACCGAGGGTGTCGAGACCACCGCCGCTTCGAAGATCCTCCAAGGCTACGTGCCCATCTACGACTCGACGGTGGCCTCGCGGTGCAAGAGCGCGGGCCTGCCCCTCCTGGGCAAGACGAACATGGATGAGTTCGCCATGGGCTCCTCGACCGAGAATTCCGCCTATGGGCCGAGCCGAAACCCGTGGGATCCGGAGCGCGTACCGGGGGGTTCCTCCGGTGGATCTGCCGCTGCTGTTGCGGGTGGGCTCGCTCCGTGGGCGCTTGGGTCGGATACCGGCGGCTCGATCAAGCAGCCGGCTGCTCTCTGCGGAATCGTGGGGTTGCGGCCCACGTACGGGGCCGTATCGCGCTACGGAATCATCGCGTTTGCATCGAGTCTCGACCAGGTTGGACCGATGACGAAGACCGTTCGCGACTGCGCGCTCCTCTACTCGCTGATCGCGGGCCGCGACCCGTACGACTCGACGACTGTGGAGTTGCCCGAGCCGGTGAGGATGCCCGAGCGGGAGGATCTCAAGGGAGTCCGTGTCGGTGTTCCTCCTGAGCTGAACGAGGCGCAAGGCATCGAGCCAGGCGTCGCCGCCGCGGTGGCCGACGCGGTCGCCTTGGCCAAGAGCCTCGGCGCAGAGATCGTCGACGTTCGTCTACCCCAGTCGGTCGAGTACGGGCTTCCATGCTACTATCTTATCGCGCCCGCCGAAGCCAGCGCCAACCTCGCACGCTACGACGGCGTGCGGTACGGATATCGGGGCGAGGCCACGGACGATCTCACGGAGCTCTACGAGCAGACCCGGTGGCAGGGCTTCGGGCCGGAGCCCGCGCGGCGCATCATGCTCGGCACCTACGCGCTCTCGGCGGGTTACTACGACGCCTACTACGGACAGGCGCAGAAGGTTAGGACGATTATTCGTGACGAGCACGCGACGGCGTTTGAACGGGCCGATGTGCTCTTCTCTCCGACGTCGCCCACGGTCGCGTTCAGCCTCGGCGCGCGCACCGAGAATCCGCTTGCCATGTACGTGTCCGATCTGCTCACGATCCCATCGTGCATGGCAGGGCTGCCGGGACTCTCGATCCCCTGCGGCCTGTCCGAGGGGCTCCCGGTCGGGCTGCAGCTGATCGGGCCGCAGTTCTCGGAGAACATGCTGTTCGACGCCGGCCATGCGCTCGAGCGAGCTCTCGGGTTTGACTACGTGCCCGCACGGCTGCGGGCAGCGGGTTCATGAGCTGGGGGCGCCCATGACGTGGCAGCCCGTGATCGGGCTGGAGATCCACGTCCAGCTCAAGACGCAGACCAAGATGTTCTGCCGCTGCGAGAACATCTGGGGCGAGGGCGAGAACACGCGGACATGCCCGGTGTGCCTGGCACATCCTGGTGCTCTCCCTGTCCCGAACGGCCGGGCTGTCGAGTGGACAGTCAAGCTTGGGCTCGCGCTTGACTGCCAGATAGCAGACCGAGTGCTCTTCCACCGCAAGAACTACTTCTATCCAGACCTTCCGAAGGGGTACCAGATCTCCCAGTACGATCAGCCCCTCTGCGTCGGCGGTGCGTTGACTGTCCCGCGCCCCGACGGCGACATCCGTGTTGGCATCGTGCGAGCCCACCTGGAAGAGGACGCGGCGAAGACCGTGCACGTTGGTGGCGAGGCCGGACGAATCCACGGTGCCGATACATCCCTCGTCGACTTCAACCGTGGCGGTATACCGTTGGTTGAGATCGTGACCGAGCCAGATCTCCACTCGGCTGCCGATGTGAAGTCGTTCCTGCAGCTGCTCCGCCAGACGGTTGTCGAGCTCAGTATCTCGGATGCGGAAATGGAGAAGGGCTCGCTTCGCTGCGATGCCAACGTGTCGGTACGTCCTGAGGGCGATCCCGCGCTCCGCACGAAGACCGAGCTGAAGAACATGAACTCGTTTGCCTTTGTTGCCAGAGGCATCGACGCCGAGGTGTCGCGCCAGATCGATGTGTATGAGAGCGGCGGCGAGGTCGGTCCGCAGACGCTGCACTTCGATCCGCAGAGCGGCTCGCTCTCGCCTCTGCGGACGAAGGAGGAAGCCCACGACTACCGGTACTTCCCTGAGCCCGACCTGCTTGCGATCGAGCCTTCGGAGGAGCTGGTCGAGCGGATGCGCGCGGAGCTCGTGGAGCTGCCCGGGGCGCGCATTCGGCGACTGGCAGACGAGGTCGGCTTCGAGCTTGCCGAAGGCCTCGTCACCAGCGGCCGCGATGCGCTCTACGGTGAGGTTGCGGGCGATCGACGGGGGGTCGCCAACGTCATCATGAACCAGCTTGCCGGTGCCAGTGTGCCTCCGGACTCGGTGAATCCGAAGGAGCTCAGCGCGCTCATCGCCGCGCGTGAGCGCATCCCGCGGTCTGCGTTCGACGAAGCGATCCAGAAGACCGGGGACCCGGATTTCTCCGCGGAGCCCTACGTCAGCCAGGAGTCGCTCGCCGACGCCGACTCGCTCGCTCCCATCATCGAAGCGGTCATCGCCGATAACCCCAGCCAGGTCGAGGCGTACCGAGGGGGGAAGGAGGGCCTGCTGGGCTACCTGGTGGGCCAGGTCATCAAGGCGACGCAGGGGAGCGCCGACCCCCGGGTTGTCAACCACCTCCTGCGCGAGAAGCTCACCCCGCTCGGCTAGTCAGGCGGCGCACTCGAGCGCCGCGCCGGCCAGGGCCGCTGCTTCCGCACGCATGGAAGCCCTGGTGGCATGGCTGACAGACTGGTGGCATGGCAAAGCGGGACTTCGCGCCGAGTGGCTTTGCGCAGAGTGGCTTCGCGCAGATTGGGCAGAGTTGGCGCAGGTTCATGACGATCTTGTCACCAGTTGCGCGGAAGCTGTGCGCATTTCTGGGCTGCCCTCCCCCGGGTGGTGGGTGGGGACGGGCTGTAGGTAGGCACGGCGACTGGGCGGCGGGCAGCGCCACGGCGGCTGGGAAGGACTTGGTCCGTGCCACGGCGGCGGGCAGGGCCACGGCGGCTGGGCGCGGTTTGCGCCCACCCCGTTCCTCATAGCCGCCTCTGGAGCCCCTGCCATGTGCCGACGGACTGCGACCGCTGTCGTCCCTCTCCTCCGCAGAGACAGCTGACTGCGCGCGGGCGATGATGAACGAGGGACAGTGTACGCTAGCCACCAGGCTTCAGCTCTGTCGATCCACGGGTGTTGGAGAGGATGTGCCCCGCTGCAACCACTGTCGGCATCCCCGCGCAAAGCAGCCACGTCGTGGGGATGAGGGGGGCGAAGGCGATCCTGCTTCGCTGCGGCGACGGGGAGGAGAGAAAGGATGAGAGAGAAGTTCCGCGACAAATCACGAGATGAATTGGCCGCCGCCTTGAATGCAATGGGCATCAAGGTTGAAATGGCTGAACGTCAGCGACTCGAAGAGAAAATACAAAAGTCGTGATATAAACGCTCTTTGGGAATTATCGATATACTAGAAGGGCCTATTAGGTGGATTAATGTTGTCAAGAAAGACGGCGGCAAGGACAACCCTCCTCGCTGGTGGATTGTTCTCTGTATACTGGATAAGAGGCCAATCTCTGGTCGCAAAGAAAGCAGAATCAAGACCGTCAGAACGAAGACGTTTCCACTATTCGGCAAAGTAATTGCTGTAACGTAGAAAGGTAGCGATCAGAGATCAGACTCGCTGATTCTCTCTCAAACGACCAAGCGGTTAAAGAGCTTGCAACAAAGATTGGCAACTTGGAGGTCAGGAGTTATATGAAGGAGTTTCAAGGGTGGACGTTGCAGGTCAGTCGGAGATTTGAACCAACCAGCCACGATTGGAAAACGCTTCAGCGGATTGCCGACTATCTCCTTTCGTCTCTTCACAGCCTCTAGCCTCAACGTCGGGATGATCTGTCAGGACCCGAGGCGTACCTGTCGATGGGTTCAGAAAGGGCTGTGAGCTGGGCTGCCTCTTCGGCGAGAAGGTGGCCGTCCTGACTCTGAGCGATGACTTCTGGCCCGCCGGCCACTGCTGTGGCAGCAGTCCACGGGCCAAGCAGCCCGAGCCCCCACAGAGAGCAGCCCGGCGCCGGGTTTGTCGCTAGCCGTCAGGCTCCTGCTGCATGCGCACACCTCCAGCCTCGTCGCCGAGAACGTCAACGAGGCGGTTTGTCGGCACGTCCTCATGCGCGTGGTCGATCGCACGCCGGTAGACCTCCGACAGGGGTGCAGCAAGGGAGGTTGGCGCAGCCTGCTCCCCTGTGAGGCCGAGGAAGACGCCGATGTCCTTGGCCATCAGGCCCATCGTGAGGGCGCCCTCTTGGTAGTCGCCTTCGAGAATGCGCTGAAAGCGCACCTCTGTTGCCCAGTTCCGGCCGCTGGAGGTGTTAATGGCATCAAGGAGCTGGCGCGCGTCAAGGCCAGACTTCACGCCGAGAACCATCGCCTCGGCCGCCGCCGCCAAGTTGGTGCCGTTCGGGAAGTTGTTGATCGCTTTGGCGACGTGGCCGTTGCCTGAGCCGCCCAGGTAGGAGATGTTCGAGCCGAGCTCGTCGAGCAGAGGTTGTACCTGGTCGAGCACTGCCTGATCGCCCCCCAACCATGATCGTCAGCGTTCCTGCCTCAGCGGGGGCCGGCCCGCCTTAGATCGGCGCGTCGAGCAGCGAGATGCCGCGCGCGAGCGCTCGTTGGTAGAGGCGGCGGGTGGAGGGTGCCTCAGCGGTTGTCATATCGACGGCGGCGAGGCTTTCCCGGCCCGGCTCGAGGATCCCGCCTGGACCCTCGAACATCCTCCTCACCTCCTCAACCTCTCGGCTGGAGGGCAGCGACAGGAAGACGTACTCACACGCGCATGCCTCGGCGACGGTCGACGGCGGCTCAACCCCGAGCTGCTCCGCGCGCTCCGGTCGCGCATCGAGCCCGCTGACGGCGTGACCTGTCGCAGCGAGGCGCCGTGCCAGCCGGCCGCCCATGTTGCCAAGGCCGATAAACGCAACCCGGCTCATGCGCGCTACCCGAGGGTAAACGGATCGCGTGTGGCGCCTGAGAGCTCAACCCACACGGACTTGGTCTCGGTGTAGGAGTCGATTGCCTCCAAACCGTTCTCGCGTCCCCACCCGCTCTGGCCGTAGCCTCCGAACGGCGTGGAGAAGGAGACCATGCGGTAGGCGTTGACCCAGACCGTTCCCGCGCGAATGCGGTGCGCCACGCGGTGCGCTCGGTGGACGTCGTTCGTCCAGATTCCCGCGGCCAGACCGTACCGCGTGTCGTTCGCGATGCTGATCGCCGCGGCCTCGCTCGTGAAGCGCAGCACGCTAAGAACAGGGCCGAAGACCTCTTCCCGGGCAATGCGCATGTCGTTCGAGACGCCGGTGAGGATCGTCGGCTCGACGAACAGCTCGCCGGCGTTGGCCTGACCCCCGCCGCACGCGACCGTGGCGCCCTCGTCGACTCCGGCTTGGATCAGGCCGAGAACCTTGTCGAGCTGCTCCTCGAACGCCACCGGCCCCATCTCGGTCTCAGGGTCTGACGGGTCGCCGAGCCTGATCGCTCCCGCACGCGTCGCAACTCGCTCGACGAGCTCATCGTGAACCGATTCCTCAACGAGCAGCCGCGAGCCGGCAATGCAGGTCTGGCCGGTCGCCGCGAAGATGCCGGCGATGACGCCGTTCGTGGCCGCGTCGAGGTCGGCGTCGGCGAAGACGATGTTCGGGGACTTGCCTCCGAGCTCGAGGCTCACCCTCGAGAGGTTGTCAGCGGCTGAGCGCACGATTGCCATCCCGGTCTCGGTCGAGCCGGTGAAGGCGATCTTGTCAACCCCGGGGTGTGACACGAGAGATTTGCCGATGAGGTCGCTGCTGCCTGTCACGACGTTGAACACACCCGGCGGAAACCCCGCCTCTTCGACGAGCTTGCCAAACGCGAGCGCCGAAACGGGCGTCTGCTCGGATGGCTTGGCAACGAACGTGCATCCCGCTGCGATGGCCGGGGCGAACTTGAAGGCGAGCAGGAGGAGCGGCGAGTTCCAGGGCAGGACCGCGGCGACAACCCCGACTGGCTCCTTGCGCGTGTAGACGAGGAAGTTCGGCTTGTCCGAGGAGATGACCTCTCCCTGGATCTTGTCGGCTGCGCCCGCATAGAATTCGTACCAGTCTTTGAGCGCGAGGCACTGCCCCTGCATCTCCCGCAGCAGCTTGCCGTTGTCGCGGGTCTCGATGCGGCCGAGAGCCTCGGCATTGTCGCCAACGAGGTCGGCCAGCCGGCGCAGTAGCTTCGAGCGCTCGCGCCCTGTCGTCTCGGGCCACGGACCAGAGTCGAACGCGGCGCGTGCGGCCTGTACGGCCCGATCGACGTCCGCCTCCGTTCCTTCCGGCACGCGTGCCCACGGCTCCCCCGCGTAGGGGTCGAGGCTGTCGAACGTGCCGCTGCCATCGGCGTCGACCCACTCGCCGCCGATCAGCATCTGGTAGGTGGCGACGTCAGCCGGTTTCTGGACGGTGGCCATGGCGTTGTCCTTTCGCTCGTTCCAGCACAGTCTGCACCGAACTCGCGAGCCGTGCGGTCCTGCCAGCGCGCCCCATGAACCCGCCGTAGAGCAGGATCGCCGCGACCGCGATAAAGGCGGTGGTTGGCGCGACGCCGAGCCCTGCGACAGCACTGCCGGCTGCTGCGATCGCCACGCCGCAGAGCACGAGCGTGTTCTCGAGCGGACGCCGGCGCAGGCCGACCCCGGCGACTCCAACGAGCGCGAGGGTGCCGACCGCGTTGCCGAGCACGGCGGCAAGGCGTGCTGGGAGGAAGGCGAGGTGCTCCTTCGCATCTGGGATCGCAGTGCCGGACACCGGAGCGAGCAGGGGCTCGGCGAGCACGAGACCGATGGCGAAGCCCGCGAAGAGAATGCTCACAGGGGTTGCAGCCGCCACGCCGATGCGGCGTAGAGAGCCCGCGCCGAGGAGGGCGGCTGTCAGTAACCCGCCGCAGAGGTAGTACACGCGGAAGGCGTGGACATCCCAGCCGGCAGCACTACCCCAGGCCAGCGCACCGGCAGCGATGGCATATGACGCGAGTCCCGCTGCCCAAAGGGCGTGCTCAGGCTTCCGTGTCGAGCGGTGGTGCTGCGCCAGCTCGGTGGCAAGCCGCAGCGTGACAAGCGCGGTGCAGAATGCGATGAGGGCCTCCATCGCCGATGGAGCTTAAGCGGGCTCCTCGTGGAGGCGCGCTTCCAGGCTTCACGTTGAGTGTCGGGGGCACGAGATAGGCGCGCAGCCGGGGCAGCCGAGGTACTTGTTGCGGAAGAACGCAGCGCCGTCGCGCGCTCGCCGAGCGCTGGTCGACCCCACGCGATCCTCTACGCTCAGGGCATGTGGAGGCTCCACTGACTGCGCGCCTGTGATGACTGCGGAAGTCAGGCAGCCGCTCCCACCTCTTCCTCCTCTGCCAGAGGCCGCCGAGCGCGTTGCGAATCACCTGGCTCAATGCCGTGCGGAAGCCCGTCTGCACGAGTTTAGGGAGGGGACGCCGACCGCGGAGGCCGCCGCGCGCGCGGTCGGCTGTCAGCCGAGCCAGATCGTGAAGTCGCTGATCTTCGTGTGTGATGGCGCGCCCGTGCTTGTGATGGTGCCAGGGTCAAGGCGCGCGGACGATCAGAAGCTCGCCTCGACGCTGCGTGCGGCCTCGGCCCGGATTGCTAAGCCTGCGTACGTGCTGGAGCGCACAGGCTTCAAGGTTGGCGGTGTCGCGCCCTTTCCGCTCCCGCGCGTTCAGGTTGCCGTGCTCGATCAGTCGATGCTCAGACACGAGATCGTGTGGGTAGGTGCCGGCACCAGCCAGCACATGGCGGGGCTCGAACCCGTCGAGCTGCTGCGCCTGACGAAGGCACGGGTTGGGGATGTCTCCGCCGATCTGGCCGGGTAGGTGGGAACCGGCTGGGTGTTAGCGACCCGGCCCATGTCGTGATCGAGGTGCTCTGACGATCTGGCCGAGTAGGTGAGAGGCCGACGAGGTGTTGGGTCTGGTGCCTCTCGCCGCTGCCAAGGTCGCCGGTAGCGGTGGTCAGTGGGCAGCCGCGTGGCTTGTCGTGAGTTTGCGTGGATCGGAGCGCGCGGGCGGCGGATGCTCAGGTGGCGCCTCTGGGAGGTGCCTGGACGGCGCTTCCCAGAGGTGCTGTCGGGAGCAGGGTAGGCCCTGGCCGTTGTGACGGGTCGCATGTCTCAAGGTGCGATGGGGGGTCTGCCCGCAGCTGTGCTCCACGTCCTTGCTGACCTGCGCGACCTTCTCCGCGTTCGGCCCGGTCGCCACCACCCCGAACCGCGCTCCAGGCCGTCCAGTTGCCGCGGGGGGCCGGTGAGCCGCGCCCGAGCCGCCGAGGCGCTCGCCCGGCCGCCGCCCAGTCGCCGCGCCTATACACCCCCCACCCGGGGGAGGGTAGCCCAGAAACGCGCACGGCTTGCGCAAGATCTGCCACAGAAGTGTCACGAAACTGCGCCAAGACTTGGCACTCCCAACTCCGCGCACTCGCGCCATCCTCGGCAGCTTCGGCCTCCAAGGAGATCTGGAAGGCGCAACGCCTGGAGAACCGATAGGCCGCCTTACTGAGCTCGATCGATCGCGCGCTTGAGAGCTCCGACCACGCGATTCTGCTGCTCGCGCGCGATGCTGGGAAAGAACGGCAGCGCGAGCGTTCGGCGGCTGATGTTCTCGCAGACAGGCGCCAGCCCCTCCGCATGGCCAAACCGCTCCCGCATGTATGGCTGAAGGTGGACTGCGGGGAGGTAGCGGCTGGTGGCGATACCCTCGGCCGACATCGCAGTGATCACCGCCTCTCGGTCGACTCCCTCGGCGAGCTTCACCACGTAGACGAACCACGATCGCCGATGCTCGGGATTGTCCGGCCACGGCAGCTCGACATCCACGCTCGTCTTCAGCGCTGCCGTGTAGTACTCGGCGGCTTGCGCGCGGAGCGCAAGGAGGCGATCGAGCTTCTCGAGCTGGGCAACACCAAGAGCGGCAGAGAGCTCGTCCATGCGGTAGTTGAAGCCAAGGTGGACATGCTGGAGCCAGCCGCCATCGTCGGAGCGGCCCTGATTCGCGAGGCTCTTGACAAGCCGCCACTCCTCCTCGGTCCCAACCGCCACCGCCCCGCCTTCAGCCGTGGTCATCTGCTTGTTCGGGTAGAAGGCGAGCACGGTTGGATGCCCGAGCGAGCCGAGCGGCCGTCCCCGATACTCCGCGCCCACCGCCTCGCAGGCATCCTCGATGAACGCCAGTCCATTGCGCTCGGCCAGCTCGCGAAGCTCCGCAAGCTCCGCTGGATACCCGAAGATGTCAACCGGCAGGATCGCGCGAGTCCGCGGCGTGATCGCATCCTCAACTGCGGCCGGATCAAGATTGAACGAGCGCTCATCCACGTCGGCGAAGACCGGCAGGGCACCCTCGTAGAGGAGGCAGTTCGCTGAGGCCACGAACGAGAATGGGGACGTGATGACCTCGTCGCCAGCCGTGATGCCCGCCAGACGAACCGCCAGGTGCAGGCCGGCGGTGCCGCTGGAGACGGCCGCAACGTAACGCGCGCCAAGACGGTCGCCCAAGGCGCCCTCGAACCGCTCGATCATCGGCCCGAGGGCAAGCCGACCCGACCGCAGCACCTCGAGCACGAGCTGCTCCTCGCGCTCGTCGATCAGCGGACGAGCAAGCGGGATCGGCTCGGGCGTCAGGGGATCACCGCCGCGCACCGCACGAGCTGCAACGGCCACTGTCTCCCCGCGGTCGCCCGAGCCGAAGCCTCAGCGCCCAAGGCCCTGAAGCACAGGGCTAGCAGCCCTCGGTCGCCGCACGTTGTCGACCGGGGCTCGTGTGCTGGAGCCAGTGCTGCCACCGCGCCTGCCGACCGCAGACAACATCGAGATAGAGCTCCTGAATCTCGCGGGTTACTGGTCCGGGATCGCCGATCTCGACGTTGTCGACAGACCGGATGGGTGTGACTTCAGCGGCCGTGCCGGTCATGAAGACCTCATCCGCCCCGTAGAGGTCGGTGCGGATGAGCGGCTCCTCGCGAACGTCGTAGCCGAGCGATCCTGCGAGCTCGATGACGGTCTCGCGGGTAATTCCCGGCAGGATCGATGCAGACAGCCCAGGCGTGCGAAGAACTCCGCCCTTGACAATGAAGATGTTCTCGCCGGAGCCGTCGCCCACGTACCCGTCTTCGGTGAGCAAGATCGCCTCGTCGTATCCCGCGCGTGAAGCTTCGAGCACCGCCAACATCGAGTTCAGGTAAACACCTGTCGCCTTCGCCGCGTGCGGGATGGTGTTTGGGCCGACGCGCCGCCAAGAGGCAATCTTCGCGCTGATTCCCTTCGCAAGCGCCTCGGGCCCCAGGTACGTGCCCCACGGCCACGAGAGGATCGCAACCACGACGGGATTCTCGCCCGGCGGCACGCCAAGCGTTCCGTAGCCGTAGAAGGCGATGGGCCGGATGTAGCACGCCGGCAGCCCGTTGGTTCGGAGCAGATCGAGTGTGGCCTCGACGAGCTGCGAGACGCTGAACGGCAGCTCCATGTACAGCAGCCGAGCTGATCGCTCAAGGCGCTCAAGATGCTCAGTGAGCCGAAAGACCGCTGGGCCATCCGGGGTGTCGTAGCAGCGGATGCCTTCGAAGACGCCAGATCCGTAGTGAAGCCCGTGGGAGCCGACGTGAACGGTCGCGTCCGCCCAGTCGACGAGCTCACCGTCCAGCCAGATCTTCTCTGTTGGTTGCATGCGATCCAGCTTACTCATTCGCTGCGGCCGGGAGCTCCCGAGCAGGCCTGTGAAGCACCCGCACCCGCTGTCAACCCAGAGGCGGTGTTCGGCCCGGGCTGTCTCCCGAAAGCGAGGGTGCCCGGGCCACCCAGGCTCCGAGCACGACCGGCACGACGCCGCTCAGCGCTGCAGAGCGACACGAGCACGATCCGCCAACCACCAACCGCGAACCACTGATCACAACTCCCATGAAGTCCTGGCCGAAGCGAGGACTGACGGCAACAGCGCCCCAGCCGGTGGCCCGCCCGTGGCGACTGCCCGGAGTTAGCGCACGGACTTGGCGCAGTTTCGTGACACTTCTGTGACAGATCGTGCGCAAGCCGTGCGCGTTTCTGGGATACCCTCCCCCGGGTGGTGGGTAGGTGGCGGACTGTGCATAGGCGCGGCGACTGGGCGGCGGCCGGGCGGGGCGCCTCGGCGGCTCTGGCGCGCGGCTTGTCGGGCCTGTCCCCAGCCTGCTGTGATGGCCTGGGTGCGCGGCTCGTCCAGCTGGCCTGTCCGGCTGCTCCCGCCGGCCTTCTCCCCCGGCTGGTGGCCTGCCCCGCCCGATCTGGTGGCCCGGGAGTGCGTCGTGTCCAAGCGGCCTGTCCGGCCGCGCCCGGCTCAGCCCAGGCCACCTCGGCTGCTCCTACCGTCTGGGTGGCTCGCCCCGGCCGCACACAGCTCGCCCGGCCACATCCGTCGCGTTCGATGTGCTGAACTTGGGAGCTTCCTGGCGACTCGAGCAGCTCGCCTTGCCCTGGCCTGCCCTGGTGGCTCGGGCGGTTGTGACCGGCATCGCGCTCTTGCAGGAGTCACGGATTGCACCGCTGAAGAGCGAGTCGCCGGGTGGTTCCGACCCCGACAAGGCCCGGGACAGCCACCCGTGCGAGCGGGCCGCCGACTGCCGCTGCGCCAGCAGCCGACCCTAGTCAGAAAACGAACTCGATCCAGGGACTTCGTTCGCGGCTTTTCGTTGCCTGTGTCAGCGGCCAACCGCCTAGGCCGAACGAGTTGGCTGGGTTGTCGAACCGAACGGGGTCGGGCGGGCTCGTGCCGTACCGCACAGCACGTCACTGGTGAGCTAGATTCCGCGCATGGCGGAGAGCGGGCGGCGCATGGTTTTCCTCGGGTTCGGCAAGTACGCTCGAGCCGACAGGATCTACGCGCTCGAACCGATTACGGACGAGCGCCGCGGCAGTGGAAGCCGCACGCTCGTGTGGGTTGATGGGGTCAGCGACCCGGTTGTCGCGTCGAGGACCGAGCGCACGATCCTCGTCGATATGGGGCAGAAGGACGCCCTCGGCGGCGCGCTCATCGATAAGTCGCTGAAGCTCGCCGAGCACGTTGTCAACGAGGCCGATCGGGTCGGGCCGCTGCTGCGCCGCTCGATCAAGGCCGAGACGGGTGTCGATCTCGACGACCTCGCGGCGCGAGCTCGCAGGCTGCTCGAGGCGAGCTCAGCCTCACCGGATAGCCAGCCGAGCCTCATCGGCGAGGAGTGACCGAATCTGAACGACGAGTCGGGCGCTCCCGGGCGTGCGCTCGGCTTGGAGCAGCGTTCTTCGAACGGCCTGCGCTCGAGCTTGCGCCGCAGCTGATCGGCTGCACGTTCCTCGTCGCCGGCGTCGGCGGCCGCATCGTTGAGATGGAAGCCTACGGCGAGGCTGATCCGGCAAGCCACTCCTACGGGGGTCGGACCGAGCGAAACGCGGCGATGTTCGGACCGCCGGGACACGCCTACGTCTATCGCGCCTACGGAATCCACTGGTGCGTGAACTTCGTCTGCGAGAGTGGGCGCGCATCCGCGGTTCTCCTGCGTGCGCTCGAGCCGACGCACGGCCGTGACATGATGAGCACCCGCCGCGGCGTCGATGACGTCCGGCTGCTCTGCTCGGGCCCAGGGCGGCTCTGCCAGGCGCTCGGCATCGACCGCGCTCACGACGGCAAGCCCCTCGATGCTCCTCCTTTTGAGCTGCTGCAGGGTGACGAGCGGCCGGCGGTGACCGCGGGACCCCGAATCGGCATCAGCAAGGCGGTCGAGTTGCCGTGGCGCTTCTGCGAGGCCGGGAGCTCCTATCTTTCGCGTGCCGCCGATTAGCGCACGGACTTGGCGACGTCAGGCTGGCTGGCGCCAACGGTGAGCTCGATCTGCATGCCAGGCGTCGCGGCCACCTGACCGCCCGGTGACTGGTCCACGATGACCCCCGCCTCGCCCTTGCCTTCGCCGGTGATAACGGCTTGGAGCTCTCGCTCGGTGAGTAGTTCCTCCGCGGCCTGCCGCGACATGCCGACGACGCTTGGCACCTCGATGACGGCGACATTTGGCACCTCGCCTTCGGTTGGTTTGGCGACGACCAGACGCACGATCTCATAGCTCGACAGCGTGCCCTTCTTCGGGTACTGATCGACCACGAAATCGAGCTTCTCGCCGGGCTCGGCAGGCCGATACTTGACCTCGGCCTGCAGCGGCTGGCGCGCCAGGCGGGTCTCAGCTGCGTCGAGCCGGTCGCCGATGACATTCGGCACCTGCACCTCGTTGGGCTTGCAGGCAGCAACCTCGTCGGGGATATGGCTCGTGTAGTAGAGGACCATCCGCGTGTTGAGGCACCGTCCGTTGTCGCGCATCCAGGTGCCGTTGCGCTTGACGACTCGCACGGTCTGTGCTGACCTGGGGGGAGGGTTGGAAAACGAGCGGGGCGGCTCGTCCATTTTCTTGAGCGCCGCCAGGACGAATCTGCTCCAGATCTCGGCAGGCAGCGTGCTGCCTGTGACAGGCTCGCCGTGGAACTCCTTTTGCATTGGGCGCGTCTCGTTCGGATAGCCAACCCAGACGGCGACCGACAGCTGGGGCGTGTAGCCAACGAACCAGGCATCGCCGTGGTTCTCTGTCGTTCCGGTCTTGCCAGCCGCGACGCGGCCCGGAATCCCGGCCCGCACGCCGGTTCCCTCCAAGACGACCTTCTGGAGAACGGCGTTGATGGTCTGGGCGTCCGTGTCGTCGAGCACGGGGGTTCGGACGATGTCGTTCGTTAGCAGCTTGCCTCCATCGTTTACGGCGAGCACCGCGCGCGGAACGTTGCCGAGTAGCCTGCCGTCGATCCGTATCCCACCAGTTGCGAACGCCGCGTACGCGCGCGCCATCTCGAGCGGGCTGACGTCCTGCGCGCCGAGCCCGATCGAGAGGTACGGATCGAGGTTCCGCTGGATGCCAAGTGCGTGGGCGATGTCCACAACGCGCTGGGGGCCTGTATGCGCAGTGAGCTGCGCGTACACCGAGTTGTCAGATCTGATCGTGGCCTCCTCGATGTCGATCTCCCCCAGGTACGCGCCCTCGTAGTTCTCAACCAGCCATTGTTCGCCCGCCTCGTCAATGAGGACGCGCTTCGACGTGAATGTCTGGGAGAGCGAGATGCCCTCGGCAAGGGACGCGGCGAGGACGAACGGCTTGAATGCCGAACCCGGCTGCCGCTCGCCGTGAACTGCAAGGTTGAACTGGCTCTTCGAGAAGCTTGTGCCTCCCACCATCGCGAGGATCTCGCCGGAGCGGGGGTCGATTGCAACGAGGGCTGCCCGCGGGCCTCTCGGGTTGGGGAGCCACTCGCGAATGACCTGCTTCGCGAGCTTCTGCAGCTCAAGGTCGATCGTCGTATGGACCTCCAGGCCTCCGCCGAAGACCTTTCCCGAGCCGAACTCGGGGATGAGCTGCGACTTCACGTACTCGGTGAAGTAGCCTGCTTGGTTGTTCAAGGGGGGCAGCGCGATTTCCTCGGCCGCCGGGAGCGGCGTTTGGAGCGCCTCCAGGAAGTCCTCCCGGCTGATGAGCTGCTGTTCGAGCATGAGGCGTAGCACGAGGTCGCGCCGCGTCTTCGCAGACTCCGGCTTCGCCGCCGGATCGTAGCGGGACGGATTCTGCGGGATAGCGGCGAGCAGAGCTGCTTCCGCCAACGTGAGCTCTGACGCGTGCTTGCCGAAGTACACACTGCTCGCCATCTCGACGCCGTAGGCGCGGTTGCCGAAGAACACGACGTTGAGGTATCCGGTCAGGATCTGGTCCTTCGACCACGATCGCTCAAGCTGCCACGCGAGCGCCGCCTCCTTGAGCTTGCGGGTGACAGCTTCCTCAGGCTCGATGTAGGCGTTCTTGATGAACTGCTGCGTAATCGTCGAGCCCCCCTGGACGAACTCTTTGTTCTGGATGTCAGCCCAGGCGGCACGCACGATGCCGCGTAGGTCGAGCCCCTTGTGGGCCCAGTAACGCTGGTCCTCGATCGCGACGATCGCTTGTTTCATGATCGGCGCGATCTCGTCGGACTCGACGATGATCCGGGCCTCGTCGCCGCGCAGGACCGCAAGCACCGTCTTTGAGTCGTTGGCGTAGATCTTCGTCTCCTGCTGGAGGCGCTCCCGGCTTGCTGGGTCGAGCTCCGGCAAGCCGGTGCTGAGGGCGGTGATGAACCCCAGGATGAACGCGATCGACCCGACTGCGAGCGTGACGAGCAGCAGGATCAGGAGCCGAAACTTCCTCAAGCGGCGCCGCAGCCGCGGCCCTTGAGCTGAGCGGCGTCGACGGAAGATGGGCAGACGGAACACGAATACCTACGGTAACGCGTGAGCAAGCTGGAGGCACGGTGAAGGACTCACAGCCCGCATCATTGCGTTGAGGGGCCATGTCGGGTCGCCGTGGTGGCCCGGCACGAGAGCTCCCCGCTCGAAGCGATCATCGGCTTCCTCGCAGTGCCGCCGCTACCGCGCTGGCCTGGCATAAAGGGCAGCCCGTCCCCACCCACCACTCGGGGGAGGGTAGCCCAGAAATGCGCGCGGCTTGCGCACGATCTGTCATAAAAGTGTCACATTTCTTGCGGGGGTGCTTGTGGTGCGGAAACCCGTATGGACAGCGGAAATCTTGTCTTCTGGATGCCCTTGTTTCACCGGGATGCGCGGACTCGGTTCGGACACAAACCGGGCATTGTTGCCATCATGGCAACAATGTCAGTAATCTAGCCTCGCTCCTCTGGAGGGGCGTCGATGTAGGGCTCTCTGCGACTGTGGCTGGCCCGGGGGTTCGTGCCGTGTCACGGTGTGACGGGGGGTGCTTATGTAACGGCAGCGGATGACCCGCAGGTGGAGGTAGTTGTCCCGCAGGATCCAGTGGCGGCGGACATCCTGGTTGCGGCGCCGCTGTTCGCTGCCGCCTGGGAGGATGGGGCTGCCCGGACGGGCAGAGTGGCCGCGGTGCTCAAGCTCGCTGCCCCACCCACCTGTGTGGGTGGGGTTCCGGTGTTGCCCCGGTCAAGCCTGGTTGGGACAGGTTGGCGACAGGTGGTCTTGGGGTGTGAGCGAGCAGCTGTCCCTGATCAATCTGGAGGGCGCCACCGATGGCGTCTCTAGAAAGGTTGCTGTTGGGTTGGCTGGGGACTGGGAGGGGTTGGGGCGCCGCTGTGGCAGGGGCAACCGCCGCCGGCTTGAGAGCGAGATCGCCAGGCTGCTCGGCGACGGCAAGTGGAGGAGATCAGTCGAGATCGGCCTGCGTGTGGGGGTGCGAAAGCAGGTAGTCACGAATGCTCTGAAGGCAAGTCTCGATCTGTTTCGGTGGGAGCCCGGCGGCCCGCATGGGCGCAAACACAACTCGGTGCCCTGGCAAATTGCAGACACCGGTGCGGCCGAGGTGCCTAACCTGCTCACGCAGGAGGCCGAGGAGGAGCAGGAATGACGAGACCCAACAGGGCTGCAGGGGATCGGGGCATACTCTTCAGGCAAGAAACAGTTCGAGGTAATGTTCGGTTCTGATAGCGTACGTGATCTCGGCTATGTGTTTGAGGACGATGTTGGTCAAGTTTCTGTCGAGCATCAGGATTTGATGAAATCGGTGAGTCAGGGCGACAAGAAAGCTCTTTGCGTCTGGAATGTTATTTTCGATATCGAAATCAGATGTCATAATGGATGGGGGGGGGGCACTTTTTGTTGTAGACAACATAGCTGGTTCTTTCGACTACAAGAACAAGCATGCTACTATTGAATATCTCCAAGATGGTGTGGACGATCCTTTGTTCAGGCGGCTTATTAGCTCACAACTTTGGCTTTTTTCGAACAGTGAACAGAAGAATCTATTTGGTTATTCAAAATGTTTCACAGCAACAAAGGTGGATGGGGAAGTAGGCCTCACCCAAGCCAGTGGCATCAGAAACTCTTTTGAGTAACTGGAAGCGCAAAATTCTCGAAGATGCAAAGAAAAGAACGGTGTGCATAGCATTTACTCACAACTTGTGAGAGCACATAAGAGGAGAGTCAGATCCAGACTATGTTCATTTGACGTCTCTTTTGCATTGGAAGGAAGATGCGGCAGGCATAAAGCAAAAAGAACTGGACGTAATTTACTTGCGAATATTTGATGTGGAAGGGAAATTTGTTGATCGGGGAGAACCTGTGGTGAAGATGGTTGAAAGGGAAGCAGGAGAATGTTTGGAGGAAGACAGCGAGTCAGGACTCGAATGCAAAATAGTGCTTGCGATCTCTACAAGAATAAAGGTTGAACAATTCATGGCAAAGGCAATAGGAGACGTGAACAATGACAGTAACAATGAAGGTAGCTGGACTCACAAACTCCTGAAAAACTTTGCTGAAAAATTTCCTGAAGACACAGATTCTATCAGGACACTTCGAAGAGTCACACTGATGACATCTGAACGAATTCATATGAATCCAATTATGTACGAATCTATCCTCGATTTATCAGGTGATTTGTTGAAGATATTCTACCATTCAGTGGACGATCTTGTAGCAGTAGAAAGGGTGTGATGCAATTGCCATTCGGAGGAGACAGGAAAGTCAAAAGATTATGCCAGCCTCGGGCGGCAGGTTCAGGCGTATTTCCTGCCAATTCTACAGGCGCGCCGACGCGGCGCCCTGGGAACTGATGGTCATCCAAATCAGCGGGCGTCTGCCGGGGCCGGGCTAGCCTCTGCGCCAGTCGTGAGGTTGGGGTTATGCGCGGTGGCGGCCGGGGCGGGGTGACCTTTTGCGTATTGTGGCTGGGAGGCCGTAGGGGAATTTGCTGGGAGAGCCTAGCGAAACGCGGAGTGCCGGAATCTATGCGTTTGGTTGTAGACATCCAGAGCGGCTACCCACAACTCCGGCAGCTCTTGCCCACCGTGGGAGCGATGCGGCATCTGCTTCTTTGGGGTTGGAAGTGCTGAGCCTTAGTGTCTGGGGTCAGCGGTGGGGCATCTCTAGGTGACCTACCCTCCTGTGGCTAGTCTTTTCTTAGTGGGGGGTGTGAGAACCCGGGCCGCTTGGGACTGCCGCCGGCGGGAAGGTCTGGAGCGGAGCCTGGTTGGCTGCCTGTTGTGGCGCTGTGGGAACTAGGGCTGGATGGTGTCGGTGGGGTGTGCCTGGTGGCCGGCTGCGTCTGGGGCGTGGGCTACCTTCTCGGTGCAGGCGTTTGAAGCCTGGCCCTTAGGGGGCGAGTAGGCGTGTGGGGGGAAGAGGCGGCCCCGCGTGCGGCGCTGGCTCTTGGCCTCGGGAATCTTGGCATCGGGCCCGATTCGTGCCCGCGGCGAGCTCCCTGGGGTTCGATTCCTGCTAGGCGGGCCAAAGCGTACCAATTTGCGAACTCTTTGCTGGAAGGTTCGAATCTAGACGGTTGGGCAATGGCCGCTTGCTCTCGGGCGATGACCGCCATTAGGAAATTCTTCGACTAGCTGACAGCAATGGAGCTGTCCGTGTATTAATATCTCTATCGTAATCGAGACTTTGTATCGCTAAGGCTTGAGGGAGGATTCCATATGAACACGCCGCGAAAGGTACCTGTTACCATCCTCACCGGTTTCCTCGGCTCTGGCAAGACGACTCTGCTCAACCGGATCTTGAGCGAGGAGCACGGCAAGCGCATTGCCGTGATCGAGAACGAGTACGGGGAGGTCGGCATCGATCA
>JAPOVR010000075.1 GCA_026708005.1 Actinomycetes bacterium | reverse complement strand
ACAAGGCCGCCCCAAAACAGCTTGCAGCCGACGTTCTCGTGGATCAGATCGTAGGTGTACAGCTGGACACGCTCGAAGATGAAGTAGTCCAACACGTAGAACGTGAAGAACGCCGCATACAGGAAAACCCGGGGTTGGAGTCCTCGCCAAACAGCCTGTAGTGGTACACGGCCCCGGACAGGACGTTAAGCGACAATGACCTGCCCCCCCCTGAGGCTGGTCCACCCTCGATCCAGTTGCCCCTCTTGGGTGGAACAGTGGTCACCATCCAGGCGTCTGGCCCGGTCACGCAGGATGCTTGGGAGCAGATGATGGTCGTCCTCCGCGCTCTCAAGCCTGGCTTCGTAACTCCTGCAGCCATAGATTCTCAGGCAGACGAAGACCAGTAGCTCCGCGGCACGGGTTCCGCGAGCGTCGTGGCCGTGCCGGTCCGTCGCGTTTCGCCCAACCCTCCTAAGCGACAGGACTAAGACTCGAAGCCGGCACGCACACCCCCTCACGCAGCAGCCTGCGTGGTGGCCTAGGAGGGCACGCACGAGCATGAGCTGGCGTCCGGTTGAGCGGCGGACGCGGGTCGGGAAGAACATTCAGGGGCCTGCCGGAGGGACCTGTTGGGCGGCGGCTGTCTGCCCGCCGTGCGGGTCGGGGTGCGGGCTGTTCTGGGGCGGGGGGCTTGTCGTGTTGGTTGCCTCCTGTGGTTTGGGTTGTGGCGCGGCGGTTTTGGCGGGGTTGGTGCGCTCAGGCTGTGTTGGTGTTACTGGAAGGTCGCAGCGTCTGGGCCGAACCATTTGGTGGTCAGGGTGTTGAGGGTGCCGTCTTCTTCGGTGGCGGTGATGGCCCGGTCGAATTTGTTCTTCAGCTGGCTGTCGTCTTGGCGGATACCGATACCCGTGCCGGAGCCGAGCGTCACCTCTGGGCCGAGAGGGCCAGCCTGCCCCCGTGCTCACTGATGCTGTCCCTGGCGAACCCCCGCTCGACGAGCGCCGCGTCGGCCTCGCCGTTCAGGACAGCCCGGATGGCGTCCGGGACCAACGGGTACTCGACAAGCGTTGCCCCGGACTGGGACACGTAGCCGGCTTGGACGGTCGCCGTCTGAGCAGCCACCCTGCCGCCGGTAGCCCCCTCCCCGGCGCCGGGGAGGGCAACGTAGACCGATGGGCTAGGCGGCAGGTAGGGCCGGGTGAAATCGATCACCCGTTCACGTTCCTCGGTGATGCTGATCCCGGTGATGATCGCGTCGTAGTCGCCCGCCACCAAGCCGGGGATCATCCTGTCCCACTCGCCGGTCACCCAGACACAGACCAGGCCAGCCCGCCGGCACAGCTCGTCGCCGAGCTCCCGCTCGAACCCGTCAACCTCACCCCGGTCATTGACGAAGTTGTACGGAGGATAGGCCCCCTCCGTCGCCAACCGCACCCGATCAGCCATCCCCCCCACACGACACCACAACAACAACCACACAAACAAAGACGGGTCTGGTCACAGCCGCCGGCTAGCCTAGTCGCACAACGTCTGTACGCCGTAACGCCTAGCGGCCGGCAGACGAACGGCAGCCCGAACCCCGCCCCCGATACGGGTGCTGCCCGCCTCCCTGACACCCAACCAGGCCGGCGTAGGCGGAATGCCGCTCGACCCCCGCACCCGGCCACCCCCAGGCCGGCGAGAGCCACCCGCGGCGGCAGACACGGCCGCGCCAACTTGCGGTCCCGGCGGCCCGCCCCGACTCCACGTTGCTGCAGGGGGTCCTGCGTGGGCGGGTTTTGCGTTGGGCCGGGTCCCCGGGGTTTTTGTGCCGGGTGCTGGTGGTGGCCAGCTGGTTTTGGCGTCTTCGAGGGGGTTCGCCGAGTTGACGGGGCGGGGCTGGCAGGAGTGGGGCCGCCGCAGGCAGGGCGGTGGGGGTTGGGCGGGGTTGTGGCTGTTTGCCGGCCTGCCCCGCTGGTTCGCGTAGCGGGGGGGTCGTGTCATCTGTCTAGCTTGTGGGCGGGCGGTTGCGGCGTGTGGTCTCTGTGACCGGCAGTGGCTGTTTCGTGGTTGGGGGTAGACTGGCGGCTGGGGCGGCCTTGCGGGGGCGGTCGGAGAGGTGGCGGGGGCGTGGTTGCCTGCGGGGGTTTCTGGTAGGTTTGCTGGTGCCTGCCGTTTCAGCGACGACGCTCTCCTGGGAAGGAGGTGGCTGGATGTCGGAACCGCGACCCCGATGGCCTTGGCCGGCCTGGGTGTAGCGGGACAGGCAGGCCACACGTACGGGGTCGACGCTCTGGTTAAGCGGTCCCGCGAGGAAGGGGAGTGATCCCAGCGATGACGGGTAAGGGAACATGGCTACTGGCGGCGCTCACCGTCGGCGTCGGCATAGCGATCTGCTTCGCCGGCATCCACAGACGGTACCGGCGGATCCACCAGCAGAAATACCGCCAGCAGCGCATCTGGTACCGGTCTGCGCCCGTGGGGCTGCGGCTTCCCGGCACCAACGACGCCAGCTGACACGGCACAACCGGCGCCCGCCCGCGGCCAGGCCCGGACGAGACGGACGGCTGGGCGGTTCCATCATGCTGGTGGCTGGCAATAGCTGGCTGCCGCTGGGGCAGCCGCCGCGGCTTGGGGTGTCCCCTCCCAGTCGCCGACTCCGTCTTTGATGATCTCGGGTTCTGCTTTTCCGACACGGCTGGCCCCTGCGCGGGGCTCTCCCCGTCGGATCCGTGGATGTTGTCGCACCCCGATCAGGGAGTCCTGGCCAAGCGGCATCACAGAGCCCCCGCATCCTTCCGCGCCACCCGGCCTGGCCAGCTCCCTCAATCGGTCGAGGGCCGGTGTCAGTTTCCCGAACGGGGCTAGGCCGGCCGGCTGGCTGGTCGGCCGCGCCGGTTTACCCGAGCTCGACGAGACGGGAGGCCGTCAGACGTCCGGCTGGCTTGCATGGTTTCGGGGAGGCAGGCGCCGTCTTTGGCGAGGTCTTGGAGGATCCCAACGCGGCCACTTTGGCCGCTGAACAGCCCGGCCCTCTCAAGGTTTCCGGCCTGGAGAGCCACCAGGGGCCTTCAGGGCCAGCCAGAAGGGGAATCCGGGTTTGTGAGGATTGGGGCCCGTGCGTCTCCGTGGTGCCTGCGGCTGCTGTGGCCTCCTGGGGTATTGGGCTAACTTGTCTGGTCGAGCGGTGCTGTCGCTGGCGTGGGGAGGGCTTGGCGGGCTGCGGCTGGCTTTTCCTGCCGCAGCTCCCTACCGAGGCCACACAGGGTTGTGATGGGCCGGTAGCGGGCTCGGTTAGGGTGCGGTGGCGTCGGTGGCTGCTGCTTCACCGGCCGGAAGGGGTGGCTGTTTCTTGTGGGTTGCGCGCTGGGGTAGGGTTGCCTGATGGATTTAAGCGGTTGGCGGCGTGG
>JAPOVR010000065.1 GCA_026708005.1 Actinomycetes bacterium | reverse complement strand
CAACGGCAAGCCCCGACGACCGGCCACACAGACCGCCAGATCCTCTCCACCCCCCAGAAAGCCCAGGCCCCCGGCCGAGGGCCGACGCCACACCCAACAACCCACACCCCCACCCCACAAACCCCCACACACACCAAGAGACAGGCCGCCGAGACAGGCCTGTAGTCTCAGACCAGGTTGGGAAGCTCTATAGATGCTGCTGTTGCGGCGAGTGCGAGTCTTGTGAGGAGGCAGAGGTCGGCGTGGAATCGGACGCGCTCCGGCCGTCTCAATCGTAGTGGCGTCAGGCCGATCTGGTGTTTGAGCCGGCCGAGTTCGCGTTCGACCGCGGATCTCGCCGGGTACAGCCGTTTGAACGTGTTGCTGTCTCTGTCGATTGGCTCTTCGCCTGTGCTGCTGTTTGTGCGGGCGGCTACCACGGCTAGCGCGCGGTGGGTCTGGCAGGCTTGGTAGACGGCCTGGTAGTCGTAGCCTCTGTCCATTGTTACCGAGGCGGGTCCGATGCCGCGATCGGCGAGCTGTTTGAGCAGAGGTTCCACGACTCGCATGTCCGCGTCCTTGCCGGCGCGTACCTCCCAGGCCAGCGGCAGGTCAGTCTGTGTGCGGACGGTGAGGTGCAGCCTGTATCCGTAGAAGCCGCCGCGCGGCCGGGTTGACACGGCGGAGCGGTGTCCCCAGGAGGCGTCGGGGTCACTCCACGAGGTGCGCTCGGGCCTGCCCCGGTACCGGTACTCCTGCCCGTTCGCCCAGGCAGCCAGATCGTCGAGTCGACAGTCACGTCAGTGCCCAGGTTGGGCTCGGCGGCCCTCGACGCCTCCAGCAGGCCCCGCACGCAGCCCTCCCGTAGGTCAGGGTGAGTGGTCAGCTTCCGGGAGAACCGGTAGCAGGCCCACTGGGATGGTGCGTCACCCAGCGCCGCCTGCAAGCCGGGGTGCTCCCCGATCAGCCTCGCCACCTGCGCCCACGTCGGCAACCCATACAGGCTCTTGACGGGGCAGGCGCCGAGAAGCGACCGGGCAGTGTAGCCTGGTCTGCCGCTTGGGGAGTGCCGAAGCGCAGCCAACTCCTCCGCGAGCCTGGCCAGTTCGGGTGTGTCCAGCGCCCTGCCAACGGTGAGCGCAAGCCCATCCCGTGGTACGGTCGCTGCCGAAGTAGCCATTTAGGTTCTCTCCAGTCCCTTTCTGGTTGCACTGGCCCCTGCCGGGGCCTACCGGCAGGGGCCGCCTTTTGTACTGATAGAACAGCAGGTCTTATCCAGCTCTTGTGTCTTCTCCTCTCATGCCTCATTCTCCACAGGGACAGGCCGGTCCCCGGCCGCGACATACGACCTGTCGGCCAGCTTCTCCAGCTCACCTCTCCCCGCAGCACGACTCAGCGCTGTCCTCACCGACTCAGGGTTGGCCGCGTGCCCCCGCTTGACCAGGATCTCGCTTAGTTCATCCGGGGTCACCGGGCGACCAATCTCGCGGACCGTCGCCAAAAGGGTCTCCCGGCTGACCCCTGCGAAACGCCTGCCCCCATCACGGCTACGTGCCGGCGTACCCTCCCGCGCTTGTGCACCCCCCGAACGGTCAGGTTGACCGGCAACCGCTCTTCGCTTGAGTGCCCGCTCCACAAGCCGGGCCTTCAGCCGCGCCTCGGACTCTTGCTCAGCGAACGTGTCGAGCATCCTGGTCAGACTTGCCTCGGACTGGCCGTCCAGCCACCTCTCGAATGGGTCGCTGTGTCCTCCCATCGCCACGTTTCCCCTCCAGTCCGTCTTTCTGAGATCACGCCGACCAGTCTCCCCATACCGGTCCGGACATGGGTCATGTGAACAGGTCCAGACCGGGAAGGACCGGTCCAGTCGCAGACCGGCCTCCGCGCGACAACCAGAACACCGCCGGCGGCGCAAACCAACCCCACCCCGAATAACGCCAAACCCTCCTAGTTGGGGCGGGATGGACCCGCTCAGCTCGTTGTTGGTGAGGTATAGCCGCGTCAAGTTGGCTAGGTTGCCCAGCTCGGACGGGATCGAGCCGGTCAGCTTGTTGCCGTGGCGGTATAGACGCTTCAGAGAGGTGAGGTCGCCCAGCTCGGGCGGGATGGGGTCGGTGAGGTTGTTGTCGTACAGGTCGAAGTACGTCAGGTCGGTTAGGCCGCCCAACTCCGCGGGAATCGAACCGGTGAGCCATCTCGCGCCGGCGCTGAGCCGTGTGACCCGACCGTTCGATACAGAGATGTCTTCCCAGCTAGCGACGGCCGTGTCGACGCTCCAGTCCAACACATCGTCGGGGTCGAGTATCGCCTTGGCATCAAGCAGCGCTTGCAAGCGGCGATGAGTCCCGCTTCTTGGCTAGGCACGGTTATGCTGTTGTCGCACCCGTGGCTGCTGGCAGAAACGGTGTGCCCCAAGATTGCAACAGCCGCAAACAGACAGATGATAAAGGCGGCCGCAATACCAAACCTGATTGGGGCGTGGCGGACTCCCCGACTCGTGTAGGGAGCGCGGGCGAATGTCGCCTCTCCCTGCCAAAGCCTTGGGGTGATAGCCGGTTGTTCAAGTTACGTCAATCCAAGGATCTTCCTCGGACAACTTCGCCGAGAGCCATATTCCAATGGTATCTATGCTCACCTATTCTAAGCCATGCAGGTGGCGAAGCGATAGACTTACTTACAGGACCAACATGAACCTGATGATAATATTTCTTGATTTCGTCAAGTCTGGTGGGCGCAGCTGGGATCGAACCAGCGACCTCCCGCGTGTGAGGCGGGCGCTCTCCCGCTGAGCTATGCGCCCCGAGGCGGCGATCCTACAAGGGTCAGAGCGTCGCCGCTCGTGCGCGCCGCAGGCGCGCCCCGTGGCGGCTCCGCAACTCCCGGCGCGGGCCCCTGGCCCAGAGCGCTGGCTGCCTGTCTTGGGTCTCGTCGGTTTGGTGGGGCTTCCTCGCGTGAGACCCGTTCGTGCCGTCCGTGTGTGTTCTGTGCTTCGGCCGCCTCGTCCCTGTCCTCGCCGAGGCGTGGCCGCCGGAGGCGCCGCAACAGGCGGTCCTGCCGTCAGTGGGCGGGGTGAGGAAGCCCAGAGCCCCCGTCCCTCGGCGGCCGTGCGTCTCTCGTCCCAGACCGTCTTGGAGGACTTCCCTAGGCGACCTGGATACCGCCGTATCTCCTTGCGCCAGCGCCAGGAACGTCTGTCCTGTCAGCCCCAGCGCCCTACAAACCTGCGCCGCTGACTCTTCCAGCACCGAAGCCACCCCGGCCTTCCAGAGCCTGCTGATCGCCCGCCCCCGGGCGCGCGTGGTCAACGCGCCATCACGCCCCCTACACGATCCGCACCCCCGCACTGAACGTGCACCAGCTCTGGAGCGGCAGAACAGCGGGCGGGGTGTTGGCCGTCATGGGGTGGTGGTTGTCTGTGTGAGGCGCGCGTCG
>JAPOVR010000159.1 GCA_026708005.1 Actinomycetes bacterium | reverse complement strand
GTGGCCGGCTGGCCAAGGAAACCAACGCCCGGCCCCGGCCCGCATGTCCGTCTAGCCGAACGACAGACCAACGGGCGCAGGATGGCAGCGGGCTCCGCCGACAGGCCCGAGCGAGGCCCAGGCCCCGTGCCAGCGGCAACGGCCTCGCCAGTGCCCCCACACAGCAAGGGCGCCCACCGGCGGCGAGAGTAGCCACGACTACCGGCATGCCGATCGGGCCGCCCACAAGCCACAGCCCAAGCAGAACCACCCCCGCCAAGGCCAGCCACCCCCCGGCAGCCAGCAGCACCCCGGCCCGCCCTCCGGCCGCCAGACGACGCCCGAGACCCCCGAACACCACCCAAACACCAGACAGCCAGCACGCCCAGCCCGGGCACCTCGCCCCGCAAAAAACCGGCACCCCGCCCCGTAGGGCCCTACGGGCTGTGGAGCGGTTTCCGGGTTTCCGGGGCGTTTATTGTGCTGGGGTTGGGGGACGGCGAGTCTTGTCTGGTTTCCTGTCTCATCTGTGTCTCGGGTTTTCAGGTTTGTGTCTTACGGTTTCTGTTGTGAGGTTGGGGAGCCAGCGGAGCGGGGTTGGTAGGTACCAGTTGCGGCTGCCGAGTAGTTCCATGGCGGCGGGGAGCAGTATCGACCGTATGAGAGTTGCGTCGAGGGAGATGGCGACGGCGAGACCGAAACCGACTTGTTGGTTGATCAGGGTTTTGCCGGAGGCGAATGCGCCGAACACGGCGACCATGATCAGGGCGGCACCGGTGATCAGCCCTCCGGTGGACTGCAGGCCGTGGGCGACGGCCTCGGTGTTGTTTCCGGTCTCCTCGTAGCGTTCCCGGATGCGGGCTAGCAGGAACACGTGGTAGTCCATGGACAGGCCGAAGAGGATGGCGAACATGAACAGGGGTATCCACACGTCGATGACCTGGGCGTGCTGGAATCCGAGCAGCTCTGTGGCCACCCCCTTCTGGAACACGAGGACGATGAGCCCGTAGGCGGCACCGACGGAGAGAAGGTTCATGAGGACCGCTTTGGCCGGGATAACGATCGACCGGAACACCACGGTCAGTATCAGAAAGCTCAGGCCCAGCACGAAGGCGAAGACCGCGGGCGTGTAGGAGCGGATCGCGGAGTAGACGTCCGCTGCGTTCGCGGTCACGCCGCCGACGAAGACCTGGGCGTCGACCCGGTCGAACGCGGAGGGCACGTACTCGTCGCGGATGGCGGCAACGATGTCGATTGCGTCCTGGCTGCGCGGCTCCCCCGGGATGATGACCCTGAGCACGGTCAGGTCCCCGGCGGGGTTTACCTCCGGGGGCGCAGGCGGCACGAGGCAGCGGCCGTCGGCTCTGAGGGAGGCTTGCAGGCTGGCTATCGCCTGCTGCACCCGGGGGCTATCGCCGTCGCCGTCGATGACGATCTCGGCGGGGTTGACCAGCCCGAAGGTGAAGTGCTCCTCCATGACGAAGAACGCTTCCCTGGTCTGGGTGCCTTCCGGGAAAACGTCGACGCCGTTGATGCCCGTCTGGATCTGGAAGGCGAAGACGGCGGCCGCGATCATCGGCGCAGAAACAGCGACAGTGCTGACCAGCGGCGCCCGGGTAACGCCGCGAGCGACCAGGTACCAGAAGCCCTGCCCCGACGTCCCGGACTGTCTGGTCCTCGCTTTCCCGAAAAACGGGACGGGCAGCAGGTTGATCCTCGGGCCGAGGAGCGCAAGACAAGCCGGCAGAAGCGTGAGAGCGCCAGCCAACGAGACCAGCACCACAACGATCGCTCCAAGAGCCAGCGACTGGAGGTAGGGGAGAGGAACGATCAACAAACCGCAGAGAGCAACGACGACGGTCACCCCGCTGAACAGGACGGTGCGTCCCGCCCTTGCGCAGGCCCGCTCGATCGCCGCGTTCTTGTCCAGCCCGCGGGCCAGCTCGTCGCGGAACCGGGACACGAGAAGCAGCGAATAGTCGATCCCCACAGCCAGGCCGATCATCACGACCATCAACGCGACGAAGAGAATCAGCTCGAAGGCCTGGCCTATCAGCGCCACCGCGCCCAGGGCGACGACGATGCAAACCAGGGACAGCCCCAGCGGCAAGAAAGCGGCCGCGATCGTTCCGAACAGGCCCACGAGGATCACCAACGCCACCGGGACACCGATCCGCTCCCCCCACTCCAGGTCGCTTGCGGCCAGCTCGTTGTAGTCACGGAGGGTGCTGGCCTCCCCGACCATCAGCACACGAAAGCCGTCCTTGCCGTCCGCGTCCTCAACGACCTGGAGAACAGCCGGGACGTTCCCCACCGCCTGATCGAGGCCGCCGGCCAACACCAACGGCATGATCGTCGTCTTGCCATCGGCGGCCACCAGAGACGGGTCACGGGACTGATAGAAATGGAAAGCTCCGGCAACCGTGCCGCTCCCCAGGGAGAGAACCTCGTCATACACCTCCTCGACCTTGGCCCGGAACCCCGGCGAGTCCACGGTCTCCAAGCCAGACTGGACGATCACGACCTCGCTGATCGGCCTCGCAACCTGGAACCTCTCCTCCAACAGGACATCCGCGCGCACGGATTCGGCGCCGCTACCCAGCCGGAACTCCGAGGTCACAGCGGCATCGAGTACGTTCGTGAGTGGCTCCGGGCCCGGGACAACTTCGCCGTCCACAGCGAGCCCGCCCGCGACCGCCGCCGCCAAAACCCAGACAGCGATCGCCACAAACGGCCTACGCACACTAAAACCGGCCAAAAAACCAATCACCCGAAGACTCCTCTTACACCAACACCGATACCTCTACACCTGTCCCCAAACAGCGCCACCACACCGCTAACCAACTCCCAGCCGACGATCTCAACCATCGTGATGGTCGAGCAGCGCGCGAATCCGGCCCAGCCCCAGCCACATGCGACCCGATCCGACGATAGACCACGCCCGCCGGCCCGGTGCAGCCAACCGCCGTCCAGCCTGCAACCACCGACCCAGACCAGGCCCCTCAACACGCATACGGCCAAGCGAGAACCGGCGACGCGCGCAAGCGATCCGCGCCACCGCCTGCCAACCCAGAACCTGGGCGGACGGGAAACGCCAGGAAACACCGGGGCGGGCCGAGCAGCGGGGCAGCCTCGACATCGCGTTGTGCTCTGTTTTGCGTGACGCTCTCTTGCGTCGCGGCGAGGCGGCCTCGCTCACCTGGGCGGGCATCCAGACAGATGCCGACGGGTCGGGCCGGCTCACCGTCCCCCGCTCCAAGACAGATCAGGAAGGCGAAGGCTCCGTCCTCTACCTGTGCCCGCAGACGATGGCCGATCTCGACCGGATCCGGCCCGACCCGGCAGACCCCGGCAAGCGGGTGTTCGGGCTGTCCCCCGCCAGGACCGGCGGGCGTGTCCAAGCCGCAGCCCAAGCGGCGGGCCTCGAAGACGCCGA
>JAPOVR010000110.1:20966-39856 GCA_026708005.1 Actinomycetes bacterium | reverse complement strand
AACGCGTCCAGCTCCACGCCGACCTCTGCCTCCTCACACGGCTCACGGTCGCGCTCCTGCACTAGAGCCAGCAGAGCCGCTGCCGTGCCATGCGGGTCGCGCGCCAGCGCCTGGCTTACGGAGACGCTCGCTGGTTTGCGGGCCAGTGACCTCGCCGTGGGGCCCGTATCGCAACGCGAGCTGCGAGCCAGCCGGTGGCCCCCGGATCTTCTGCAGGACGGTGGGCCTCCCCGAACGAGGGTTCGTCGCCGCCGTGCATTGCGCCGACAGGTGAAGCGCTTTCGAAGCGTGATGGCCAGCCTGGCCGACGCAGCCGGACGTCGCGGGAGTCTGAAGCGGACTGAAGCGGACGCGAGCCCGGCTGCCAGGCGGGCCTTCCCGAGCTCCTCCACGACTTGTCTATGCTTCTCATGCAACCCCTGTGGTGTTTGAGGGGTGTGGTTTGATCCAGCGGGCGTACATCGACACCGCCGCAAACGGCGGTGTGTTTTGCGTTGATCGGGCTGACCTGTTTGAGCCACTCCACCTGGGCCCGGTCGGGTAGCTTCGCCACCATTGGGAAGCGGTCGCAGGGGTTGTTTCAGCGGCCTTCGAACCGGCGGGGGGTTCCACCCATGCGGGTCCCAGCACCCTTTGTCGCCTGTCTCGACCCGGTCGGCCACGTCGGCCGGCCTGCCTCCTGCAGCAGGGCGTCGGCGCCGATCCCCGTAAGCTGATGCCACGGCTCGTGCTTCTTGGCGATGTTCCAGCTGGCCACGGTTGTCGGCGGCCGCCCTCCCCGGGGCGGCCCTGACGCCATGCCAGGGTGTGAACGCGAGCCTTGCGGTGGCGGCCCGGCCGAGGCAGGGACAGCGCCTGCACACCAAGCGCTCGCCGTGGGTGAGCCGCTGGTGGCGCCGGCTGTCCTGGCAGGGGCCGTGTCCTCTGGCGCCGCGAGCGGGCTACCGGCTTGGGCCGTGCTCCCGGATCTGTTTCTCCGCGGATAGGCACCAGTCCAGGAGCTGGCCGATCTCGCTGTCTGCGGGTTTTTGGGTGATGCGCCACCGCAGCTCCCGGCCGGCTTGCTCGAACAGGCCTGTCTGCCTGGCCCGCCGGTACAGGGCCTCGATCGTCTCATCCGGGACCGCGATTTTCTTGGCGACACCGCCGGGGCGACGCAACCCGGTGCAGACAGACTGCCCATAGACGGAGCCCGGCGGGTACCCGAAACAGACAGCGACGTGGGTGCCGCCAAGGTCAGCGTTCAGGGAGAACCCCTTGCTGCCCCAGCGCACAGGCATCAAGCTCTTCCTGGCCAGGTCAAGGACACGGGAAAACACGAGCCGGCCGTTCTCGTCGCAGGAGGCGAGGAACTCCTCCTCAGTTATCGCAGCCCTCGGCGCTGAAACCACCGATGCCGCAGTCCTGTCGGACTCCTCGCCGACGACCACCTGCTGCGACAGCAGCAGGGCCCCGTCACCGTCCTGGAACAGCGAGAGCTCAACACAGGTGACGCTGACGCCCTTGGAGCGCAGAAACGACGCCGTCTGTCTGATCTCACGGCCAACGGGCTGCCCGACAACGACGATCCGCTGATCCTTGTTGAAGGCCACCGCCTCCGCCGCCTCGAGCGCGAAATGCTCCCGGTGGTGCTCGGCCAAGACAACCGACTCGTCGCGCAGGTACGCCCGCAGGATCCCCTCAAGCCCGGCCGCGTCGAGCCGCCCCACATCGGAGGCGTACTCCAACGCCTGCGCGACCGTCTCCCGCGGCGTGCGGCCCCGTTTCAGCTCGACGACAACCGTGTTGCCCTCCCGGTCGACGCCCAGCAAGTCAACAAACCCACCCAGACTCGTAGACACCTGGCGCCCAACAACCAGGATCCCGCCGTCCTCCAGGACCGCATCGGGACTGGACTCAAGCCAACCCTCCAACACACTCTCGTCATGCTCCTGCCGGAACGGGGTCTCCCGGTACTCGGAAAGGACACCGCCTAGCCGCACACCAAAAACCCTCACAGCCCCCGCAGGCTACAGCACCCCGCAGGCTACAGCCCCCCGCGCCACCCAACCGTTCTTGAACGGCAGCCGGGGAGCGCCAACGCCCGTTCCCGGGGTTCGCGCGGGTTTCAAGGAGGTGGGTGTCGGCACGACGGGAACGGCCTCTCGGCGCACCGTGCCAGAACGATTCCGGCGGAGACCGCCGGGCTTGGTAGACGCGACGCAACCTCGTGTGGGTACTCCGTTTCCGCGCCAGCCAAGCAGCCGTCGCTTCAGCCATGGCGGAGCGCCAGCTTGCGCGCCAGCCCGATCGCCGGCCGAACCGTCTCGACCAGGTACGGCGCGTCGGGCCTGCTCCAGTTTGAGTCCGACCAACCGGACGGGTGGTGAAGAAGCACCCAGAGGAACTCCCGGCCCTGAAGCGCCACCGTCCGCACGACCGGCGAGTGCTCCTCCACCGTCGTGAACAGCCCGGACAGCGGCTTGACGAGCCGCACGCCCTGCGAGATCACCAGCGTCGGCTCGAGAACCCGGATGGTCGCCTCCAAGTGCTTTGAGCAGTTGCGGCGCATTAGCGCGGTGTGGCGGCTCGTCGTTGTACCGGTCTTGACGGCCGAGCAGAGCAGCAGATTCGCCATCGCGAACGCCTCGAACACATGCACGCCGGAGCCGGGCAGCCGCTCCCCGGCCGGGTCGGCGCCGACGCCGAGCCCGAACGCGAGCCGCAACGCCAAAGCTGTGCCGCGCATGTGCGGATTGCGCCGCCAGAACGGCTGCCCTATCCGATCCGTCACCCGAGTTCCGCGCTGCGCAATCGTCACATGCTCTCGCGCCCGCCCCGTCTCCATCGGCACCACCAGCACCCGGAACGGCCTGCCGTCGACCTCGATGTCGTAGTAGCGGCCGACGTAGCTGAGCTGGCCAGCGTAGAACGAGACACCGCCCCGCCAGGTCGCGCTCTCCCGGCACTCATCATGGTGACGGCAGCAGAACCGCTCGCCGAGCACATGCTCACACATGTACTCCTCCAGCCACGCAACACGCACAGCCGCCCGCCCAGCATCACAGGTCACACCCGGTACGGTAGAGACCAAAGACAAAAGGTTTCGGTTGGGGTTGTGTTTACCCGTCTCCCTGACCTTTTCTGTGACGGGAATTGCCGCAGAAAGTGGGCACCATGGGCACTACGGCCGGCCCGGGCCGCCTGCGGTCGAGATCGCGCGGATAGCCGGTGTCTCCCGTGACCGGGTTCGGTATGCGCCCGACAGCCTCGAGCACGAGGGCCGGATCAGGCGTGAGCCGCCCTCCCTGGGACCAGGCGTCCGCGAGGCCACGGTGGCAGGCGGCGAGAGGACGCCGGGCGGCGCCTTGCTCGCTGCCTCCGAGTCGGGGCGGCCCTTCCCAGACGAGCCGGTCGCGTGGTCGCTGATCGAGGATGCTGCCACGCCCGATGAGCAGGCGTTTCTGCCCGCGATCCGCGCGGCCGTGGAGGGGCACGGCGATCCGAAGGCTGCCGAACTTGCGCTGCGGTTCCTGCGATCGGCGTTCCGCACCACTACGGAAGCAAGACAAAACCGGGGCGCCCGAAAGGCTCGGCCTCAACCCCAGGCCGCAAGCGACAGCTAACTCTGGTCCGACCGGAACTGCGCCAGCACCGAACCGAAGACGGCAACTGACCGCGATGAGAGGCCCCAACCCTCGTCCGGCCTACCAGGCTGGCCGGGCGCATCCCGCACGATAGGGGCTGCGGGCGGGGCGCGGCTGGCGGGTTGGGTTCCGTTGTTGGTGCCGAGGGTGGGCTGGCCGGGTCTGGTCTCCTGTCGCGCGGGCGCGGTCTCGGGACAGGCAACCGCTTCCTGGGTGCGGGCTCTGGACACGCGGACGCTCATGACCAGTCCCGCAACAGTTCCCCTGCGGCCTTCAACCCGTACGTCTTCTCTCCAAGAACGCGCCCCAGCCGCGCGACCCGCCTCTCCGCGCCTCTTCCAGTTCCCGCCCACGCGGATCTCGCTGCCACGCCCCCCATGCCACCCCCAACAACCGGTCGCGCCACCGGTAGCACAAAATCTCCGCGACCCCGTGCCCGCGACACAGATCCCCACGCCCCTGCTACTGGCAGCTGCTCAGCGGACGGTCGATGTACCAGGAATCCAAACGTATCGAGGCCGAGCAAGGCTCGGGGAGGTTGTTTGACCGACAGCGCCGCGTGGGCTGTTGCCAGCACCCGTATCCTGGGCATTCCGACAGCGTTTGAGGAGACAGCTTGTGAGGAGCGAGGGCTGTAGCGGCATGCGTCTGTGGTTCGATCGAGACCGGAGACCGAGCGAGGTTGCTTCTCCTCGGCGTGACACGGTTTCCCCCGCTAGCCCAGCGGCGCGCCGGCCTCAGCGTCGACGGCGGCAGCCGGCCAGGATCGTGTGTGTAGGGATCGGTGTTCTTGAGTATTGACCGGCCTGGGCGCAGGAGGCTTGGTAGGAGGACGGCCACACTTGCTTTTCTTGGTGGTGCCGGCCCGACGGAAGCCCGCCGCGAGCGGTGGTGGGCTCGGCTTGGCGGCTTCTCCTGTCCCTGCGTGTTCTGTTTCGCTGCCGGGTGGCTGGCCTTTCGCCATTCTGGTAACCGAAGCGGGTTCGTTGGAGACGGATTTGGGAGCTCTTTGCGTCTCCGCTGCTGCTGACCAAGATCAGAGATGGAGGGGAGGAAAGATAGGAGGATGGCAGATACACAGCGGTTCATAATTCAACACTCTGTTGAAGACGTGATCAGCATTCTGGAGAGCGATCCGGTCAAGAACGACTTCATGCCTGGAATAACGGCCGTGCAGGTGATGAACAGGGTATCGATTGCGCATCTGTCTATTGATAGAGCGCTTAAGTTCCTCATAACAGAGGCAGGAGGAGAACCGGCGAATATCCACGATCTAAGCCATCACTACAAAGAGCTTCAGCAGTGTGATTCCATGTCGGCAGACTTTCTCGAAGAATCTTTCCAGGCTGCGGTGCGCCACTACTGGCACAACCCCAACGCAGCCAACATGACACATCTCAGGACCCTTGAAAGGTACCTGGGAGAGGCTGGATCAGACCGAGCCTACCAAGATGTACGTTACTGGGAGCTGACCCAGTCACAGGATGAGATCCTGCTCCGTCGGGCCTATCTCTGGTTGCACATCGAGCTCCTGCGCGGACTCGGTGAACTACTCCCGGCGCCGGGCCGGCCAATGACGACCGTGGAGCACAGAGTGGAATGGGCAGTAAAGGAGGCTATATGCCCCGTAGGGGATTTGGCCTACAGCCCGGGGACCCCGAAGGAGCAGGCCGTCCGCTCCTATATGGAGTGGCTGCAGGGATTCAAGACAACACGGGAGGCTCTCGCTGACGCCGTCCAACGTGGCTTCGACATTGACAACGACTTCATCGCAAACCTCGCACGCAAGGCACAAGAGGCTCTGCTTGAGTCCGCAGACCCGGCGGTCAAGTACTTCGCCGGCACCCTGGACGTCCTGCCCAGACAGCCCAGAGATGTGATCCCATCCGTGCAGTGGCTGGGCCCTGAGAAAGAACGCAACGGTGCAGTCATAACACCCGGCGGCACGCCCCTTGGACACATAGTTCGCGGCCTGGACAGCCTGTGGTACATCACACCGCACCAAAGCGGGCTCGTACAGGTGTCAGCCAAGGCTGAGAGCCAGACGGACGCCCGATGCTACCTCGCGGCACTGCTGACCAGGCCCGCGCGGGTCACCGTAGAGGGAGAAGACCAGTCGCTCAGGCTAGTCGGGGAGAAACACAACCTCTTTCAACCGAACTACGACGAGATCAATAGGCGACACGAAGGGAAAGGCGATCCCAAAGCACGGACGCATACAGTGACCTTTTGGGATAAGACCCACGGAATCGAGATCAACGATAACGTGAGAATCGGAGTGTGGAATGGAGAAATACCAGGCATAGCCAACGCCTTCGAAGGAACAGTCACAGAGGTCGCGGAGCACAAGGTCCATCTATCAGGATTCAGTACGCTCGCATTAGAAGAGAAAAACGACGGCTAGTAAACGGCGCTCAGCAGAAGTTTCAACCAACACTACGAGGCGAGGCCATGCCGTTGAGAAGCCGGCTCATATGAGTCCCTGATCACCTGCTAATGTCCCAGATACCTTATGGGCGGCCAGAGTCGTCTAGCTGTCTTCGGCTTTACCGTAGATCACTTCCCGCAACCAGTGGATCGCGCGTCCGAGCCACTGCCGAAGACGCGTCACCTTGTTCCCCTCGACGACAGACACCACGGCAACAGACATGCTAAAGCTGAAGTGGGCGGGATCGAGTGGGCGGGGTCGGCGCCGACTGAGATCCGCCGTAGTGGAAGGACAGCCTCAGCTCTTCAAATGTCAACTTCACGCGCTCCTTAGAGCCTTCGACCGTTGCCGGAGGCCCACGAGACCGGGACGCCGGAGGGCCTGTCGAGGTGTCCACGGACCCATTGATAGTGCCCAAAGGCAGCGGGGTCATGCAGGGGGCGCCCTCTGCCTCTGTTGCTGGGAGGGAGGTTACCGGGCTGGTGTGGGTTGGGGCCGTGGGTTGGCTAGGTCTCGGCTTCGACGGCGGGGCTGATCTCGGTGGTGACGTAGGCGCGGAAGTCCTTGGTGTGGGTGAAGCATCGGTAGCCTGCTTGGGCGGCGACGGCCAGCGTCGTGGTGTCTTCGTCGAGGAGGACGGCGACTGGTTGGCTGAGTTCTGCTTGGATCCCGTCGGGCCAGGCGAGGTCGAGCACCGCGAGCTGCTCGCCGGTGTCGGGGTCGGTGTAGTCAAACGCGATCTGCCCGGCCGGGAGCGCCTGCGCCTCTACCCACTCGTTCAGGGCTTGGAGCTCGGCTTCCTCGTCGTGGCTTGCGATCCCGCCCGGCACCGCCGCCAGCGCGGGCTCCTCCTCGAGTCCTGTCTTCCTCTCGATGAAGCGGGTTATCCACTCGGGGTCGGACACCTTCGGTGGGGTCTGATCCGGTCTTGCTGTCCCGTGGAGCCAGCGGGTGTCGCCGTGGAGCAGCTCCTCCAGGCGCCGGTTGGTCTCAGTGGCGAGGAGCCTGCAGCGCTCATCCAGGAAGTCGGGGTAGTTCTCTAGCCTCCACAGCTCGGGGTCGGTTGGGATCCACTGCGACGCCAGCGCCCCAGGGTGGTTGTCCTCCACCTCGGGGAAGTACTGCTCGGGAAGGCGGTTGCTGATCTGGAGGTTCGTGCCCTGCGTGAGGAAGCAGAAGTTGGCGAGCGCGTTCACCTCCGGGCGCCTATAGCCCCACTGGTACAGCTGGGACTTCGGGAAGATGTGGTGCACCTCCAGCCGGCTCATCTCGCCCGCCAGCCCGCTCTTCAACGGGAGACCCGTGCCCCAATCCTGGGCCTCGCCCATCCGGGTCAGCATGTACAGAACCGGGTAGAACCGTGCCCCCAGGCTCCAACCGGTGAAATGGTCGGGCTCCACCCAAAGCCCGCCATGCCAGAGCTGGAGCTGCTCCAAGAGCCCATCAAGAGGCGCCCCTGTGCTTTCGAGGACAGCAAGGTCCTGGTCGATGTAGGTCTCCGTTGACCCGGAGAAACGTCCCCACATCCCCGCCTGGACAAACCAGAAAAGAAGCTTGTCCCGCTCCTCGGCCGGAAGCGGGCCGTCGTGGCGGTCGAGGTAGCGGGCCATCACCGGCACAGCGAACCGGCCGAACAGGACCCGGTCGTGATCCAACCCGAGCCGACCCTCGATCATGTTCAGGCCGGTGTCGATAGCCCGCTTGGCCCGCCCCAGCGCGTCCTGGACCTCCTCCTGGGTCTTCTCGTGGAGGAAGCTGAACTTCGCCTCGCCGGTCAGCACCGTGTTCACCGACCGCAGCAGCCAGTCAAGCGTGAACGAGTATCCCCTTTTCTCCCACTCACCGATCGACTGTTTCATCTCCTCGCGGGCCCCGGGCCAGTCCGCGCAGATCTTTGCCAAGGCGAGGTCGCCCTTGGACAGCTTCGTGCCGCCGCTGTTCACACGGTTGAAGATGTCAACCACAACGTCCAGCGACTTATCTGTCCCCGTGACCTGCTCCACTGGCAGTTCAACGTCGAGGATCCCAAGCAGCTGGGTCAGCCGGCCGAGCCGTTGGCCGAGGCTCGCGTCAGTTTGGTCAAGTCCGGCGATGAACTCACCGAGCCCACCCATCCCCTTCTGCATCAAGCCGGTCACATCAACCCACAACGGGTCATCCTGCATCCTGATCGGCTGGTGGAACGCGAACGCCTCTTCTTCGAGGTGGAACATCAGGCCGGAGAAGGCCTGGGCATTCCCATCAAAGAACGGCGGCGGCGCGCCCCGCGCCACCCCATACAGCGTCGTCATCCGCTGCTGGCCATCCAACAACAGATTCACAACCCCAGCAGCCGGGTGCCCGTCACCGCGGTAAGCAGCCGACCTCGACTCCGTCACCCACACCAACAGCCCCCCGACCGGGTGACGGCGATACAGCGACTCGAACAGGCCCCGAACCTGCTCCCGGTTCCAGACATACCCGCGCTGAAACTCCGGGAGAGCCACGCTCCCGCTGTCAATGTTGTCAAGAACAGTCGAGACCTTCACAGCCAGCCCCCGCACCGGTCACACAGAACGCGTCCCCGCGCGCAGAACGCATAACGTCACATCCTAACTGCTCGACACTCTCGGGGCAGCCTACAAAGAGACAGCCGGGAACTGACGCCTGGACATCCTGGCCTCCACCGAACGAGGCTTCGGGCAGTGGGTCTGTTTGGCTTTTGGGCAATCCCTCGAGGCGTCACGACCTGTGACCGAGAACTCGAATTAACCCACTGCGTTCTTCCGCGACTGTGCAGGCCTCTGGCTCCGCCGGGGTGTCTTTCAGGATGGTGTGCTTGCCCGATCCCAGAGCGCGGGCCATGTGAAGTTGACGCTTGTGATGTCGAAGAGGAGGTCTGCGCTTCGGCCTTGGAAGGGTTGCCGGAGGTACCGGACGGTGTCGGCGCCGCCGGGTGCCACCTCGACTAGGGCGAGGACGTAGTGTTCTGGTTCGTTGAGCGCGGTGAGGATCTCGTTGCGGCTCACTGTGACGGTGGGTGTTCCTGCGACGCGGCCTTTGACTTCGATGAACTTCACGTCGCTGGCGTTGTTCTCTAGGCCTGGTCGGCGTGAGCGGATGTCGAAGCCTGGGTGGTTGGGCTGTTCCTCGTTGAGGTCGACGGCATGCCAGCCGAGCTGGTTCTCTGCTGCGAGCACAGCGTCGATGGCGCGTCGTTCGACTTCGGCTCGCGAGAGCGCGAACTCCTCAGGTGCCGTGGCTCCGGCCAGTCGGCGTAGCAGTCCGGCGGGAACGACGAGCGCTCCTCCTTCGACCGTTGGTTGAAGCGCTCGCAGGCTCCGCTCGGCTTGGAGTTCGCTGACTCGTCGTTGCAGCCGCTGGGCGAGCTGGTCTGCCCTTTGGCGGGCACGGTCGGCGTTGGGCTGCGGGGTTTTCCCGGCGGATGCCTTCTCCTGCAGCTCGTTGGCTCGGTGGTCCCAGTAGTTGATCTCACGGGTCAGCCGCTCCTTGACTGCGGCAAGGGTGGCCTCGACACGGTTTTCCGTGTGGAGACGGACCCGGGTGAGATGTCGGGGCACGACCACGCTGATCGCGTGGTCGGTTCCGATTGCTTCGAGGTCGGTGTCGAGCCACTTCGACTCGAGGATGGACTGCGCGTGGGGGTACTCGGCGTCGGTCAGCGGCCGGTAGTCGAGGTAGGGAGCGTAGCCGGCGGCGGTGGCTTCGTCTGTGCTGTCGATCTCGACGAACTCGAGCCGTCTGCTGACCACGGTGCGCGGTTGGGCGCGGGCCGGGTGTCCGTTGGCGATCGAGTGTTCGAGCGTCACGAGGACCCGTAGCTCCTCGCTGTGGTCGGCGTCGTCGACGAGCACGGTTCCCTGAGTGAACAGCCCTCGGTGGCGTTCGAGGATGACGTCGATCGTTGCGCTCAGCAGTGGGTGGCCGGGCGCTAAGAACTCGGCGGGTGGGGCTCCGACTTGGCGTGTTGCTTCCTTGTCGAAAGTGATCCGCTCGTACCTTTTGAGCACGGGCGGGCCGGTGCCGATCTGGCGGTCGCGGTCGCGCACCGACGGCGGCACGGTCGCGATCTGGAAGCGGCCGGGTTCGCGTTCGACGAGCTTGCCGCCGAGGTGGGTCAATGCCGCTTCGAAGAAGGCCCGGATGTAGTGCGGTTGCAGCCGCCGGGTCGCTGCCTCCTGCATCTCCAGGCGGATGCGTTCCACATCGGCGAAGGCCATCGTCTCCTCGGCGAGGGGTGCGTGCTCGATCGCGTCGCGGATGCGGGCCTCGACCGTGTTGTCGATTACATGGTTGATGCGGTCGCGCACTGCCGGGTCCTCGCCGTATCTGATGGCATCAAGGAGCAGCCGGTGAAGCTCGGCGCCGCTGAGCGCTTCGCCGAGGACGTCGAAGACCTGTCCTTGGTAGGCGGCGCGTTGCTGTTCGATCTTGGCGAGCAGGCGGAGGTAGACCTGCGCCTCCCGGGTTTCGGCGGCGACGAGGTTCCACATGTGGCAGACCTCGGTTTGCCCGATGCGGTGGACTCGACCGAAGCGCTGCTCGATCCGGTTCGGGTTCCACGGCAGGTCGTAGTTGATGACTAGGTGCGCTCGTTGCAGGTTGATGCCCTCGCCTGCTGCGTCAGTCGCGACCAGCGCTAGGCAGTTTTCGTCCTGGGTGAACCGCGCCTGGATTCGCCGACGGTCATCGCGGGGAGTGCTGCCAGAGATATGCTCGACTGCGGCTGCGTCGCCGAGGAAGGCACGGAGACGGTCGACCAGATAGTTCATGGTGTCGCGGTGCTCGGTGAAGATGAGCAGCTTGCGTCGGGATCCGTTAGGCCCGAACATTGCCTGGTTGGTAGACAACAGTCCGGAGAGCTGCACCCACTTGGCGTCTACGCTTTGGCTGCGGAGGCGCCGCGCCAGCGTCTCGAGTTGTTCGAGCATGTGGATCTCGAGTTCGAGTTCGGAGACGGTCGCCGCCGCGGTCGCTGCGTCAACGACCTCGGTTTCGAGCTCCTCCTGTTCCTCGCTGTCGAGGTCATCCCAGGCGCCGAGGTCGAATCCGTTCTCGTCGGCGCCGGTGTCGGCGAACAGCGAAGCAAGGCGTTTTTCTTGCGCTGTCATGCCGAGGGCGGACGCTCTCGCTCGCTGGCGTTCCTCGACGAGACGGTTCTCGAGTCGTTTCCGGCGACGCGTGAGCGACTGGTAGATGGCTTCTGGTGATGACGCGAGGCGCCGCTGGAGCATGGTGAGCGCGAAGCCGACCGTGTTCCCGCGCCTGCCTTGACCCTCGGCGGTGAGCCGGTCGGCCCGGTTCATCTGCTCCCGGACATACCCGGTGACCTCGTCGTAGAGCGTCATCTCGTCGCTGGACAGCTCGTAGCCGATGGTGGTGGCGCGTCGCTCGGGGAACAGGGGTTTCCCCTCGAAGGTGAGGAGCTTCTCCTTGACCATCCGGCGCATCAGATCGCTCGGGTCGATGGAGTGGACGCCGTCCCGGAAGCGCCCTTCGAAGCGATCGCTGTCGAGCAGTGCGAGGAACAGCTGGAAGTCCTCTTCCTTGCCGGCGTGGGGTGTGGCTGTCACGAGCAGCAGATGCCGCGCCGCGGCGCCCAATGCCTCGCCGAGCTGGTACCTCTTGGTCTTCTTGACCTCGGCGCCGAAGAAGTGAGCCGACATGCGGTGGGCTTCGTCGACCACCACCAGGTCCCAATCGGTCTGTCGGAGACGCTCAACGAGGTCCTCACGGCGGGCGATCTGGTCGACACGACAGATCAGCCGGTCGCGTTCCTGGAACACATCGCCCGCATGGGTGCTGTCGACCATGTCCTTGGTGACGATCTCGAACCGGAGGCCGAACTTGTCGAACAGCTCGTCCTGCCACTGGGTGACGAGGCCGCCTGGCGCGATCACGAGGATCCGCTCGGCGTCGCCCCGGATGATCAGCTCTTTGGTGTAGAGACCGGCCATGATCGTCTTGCCGGCGCCGGGATCGTCGGCCAAGAGGAACCGCAGCGGCTGGCGCGGCAACATCTCGCCGTAGACCGCTTCGATTTGGTGGGGGAGCGGGTCGACTTCGCTCGACGTCAACGCCAGGTACGGGTCGAAGAGGTGGGCAAGCTGGATACGGCGGGCCTCGGCGGCGAGCCGGAACAGATGGCCGTCGCCGTCGAAGCTCCAGGCACGCCGAGCGCCTTCCCTGACCGTGAACGTGCCCTCGTCTGAGCGGTACAGCAGCTGCTCCTGGGGCTGGTTAGCATCATCCCGGTAGGTGAGCGTGATCGCCCCGTCGCCGTGCCAGACAGCCGAGACCACGGTGACCGGACCGCTTGGCTCGATGCCGTCGGCGATCGTCCCTGGCGCGAGGTCTTCCAGCTTTGACACGCACACACTGTAGGGAGCTGCCGTAACCGGTGCCGGCTGATCTTTCATGCGTCGAACCCGAGCCGGCGACGCTCAAGCTCGATGATGCGGCGTTCTTGCTCGGCTTGGGAGACAACCTCCATCGTGCTCTCGTCGTCGGTCACGTCGATAGCTTCGGGGGTCGCGTCCTTCATGGCGCTGAACCGGACGTAGTCGGCAAACAGGGCCGACTTGCGGGCGAGAACGACGAGCATGCGCTCGTCGACGCTGTTCTCAGTGAGCAGACGATGAACCTCGACGGGCCGGACCTGTCCCATCCGGTGGCAACGTGCGATCGCCTGCTCCTCGGTGCTCGGCTTCCACTGAGGCTCGGTCAGAACAACGACCGACGCGGCCTGGATGTTGAGTCCGACACCTCCGGCCTCGATCTGGCCCACCAGGACCGCCGGCTCCCGCCGAGCGGAAAACCGGTCCACCAGCAGCTGGCGGTCAGACGCAGACACGCTGCCGGTCAAGGGGCCGACGGCGAGCGGCCCGAGTGCTGTGTGAACCCGTTCGATCACGTCACGGAAGTACGAGAACACGACGACCTTGCGGTCATTGTCCATGGCTTCTTCGGCGATCTCAAGCAGCCGGCCCAGCTTGGGCGACTCGGAGGGGCGTTCGGTCAGAAACGCGGCCCGCCGCATCTCCATGAAATTCCTGCCGGCAACGGTCTGCCGGTACACCTCGGCGGCTGCACCATCGAGTGTCAGCCATTCCGCCGTCTCGATCTTCGGGGGGAGCTCGTCGAGGACATCGGTCTGGTTGCGCCGCAGATACACCGGTGCGACCGCCTTGCGAAACGCGTCTGCGCCAGCGATCCCGTCGGTTGCCCGGATCGTCGAAGCGATATCCGGTCGGACGTGGTCAACGAGCGTGCGGAACTCCCCGACCCGGTTCTCCATCGGTGTCCCGCTCATCAGCAATGAGCGCCTCGACCGGTCAAGCCAGGAACGGACAGCCCGGGTGCGGAGCGCATCGGGATTCTTCACGTAGTGGGCCTCGTCGATCACCGCCGCTGCGATCTCGACATCGGGAACGTCGAGCGCGCGGAGGGTACTGAAAGTGGTCACGGCCACACCCCCGTGGCGTGCCCACTGACGGAGGCGGCGATCCCTGTCGGTGCCGTGGAGCCGCCACGGCCGTTCGAGCCGTGAGTGCCGCCCGATTTCGTGTTCCCAGTTCGCCAACACGCTCGCTGGGCTGACAACGAGGAAGTGCGTTTCGCCGTGCGAGCGAAGATGACACAACACAGCCAGGGCCTCGATCGTCTTGCCGAGACCCATCTCGTCTCCCAGGATCGCCCGCTCCTGGACCAGAACGAACTTCGCTCCGAAGGACTGATAGCCACGAAGCGACACACCAAGCAGGGTCGTATCGAGATCGAAGCCCCTGATCCGCTCGACGATCTCCTCCGGAAGGAAGCCCTGGGATGCGTCAACATCCGGGCCCAGCCCGCCGATCTCGATAAGCAACCCGTTGTATGCCACAGATCTTGCGGCGTAGTCGTCCCACACCTCCGGCTGCCCGTCCAGAGAGCCGGAAAGCCGCTGCCGTACCTCCGCCATCTCCGAGCTGAGCACGACCGTTTCCGGATTACCCAAAAGCGCGACCAGCCGCCCGAACGCTGCCCTCGCTTCCTCCTTCCGCTGACGGCCGGCGAAGAAACGCCGGACCCGGCGGGACTCAAGACGAGCAGCCTTGATATCAGCGTTGCTCTTAGCTACCGCCCCGAGCCTGGCGCGTAGTGGCTCAATGTTCCGGCGCGCGACCTCAAACACACGTAGCGCGGACAGCAGGGCGGTCTGCTCCGCCGGCCGACCGTCGACATCGAAACGAACCCTGGCCTCGCTGTGAAGCACGGTCTCCACCCGGCCCGCGGCCGCCAGGACTTGGGCCACGGTCTTGGGGCCCACGCCGTCGATCGACTCCAGCCGATAACGGCCCGCTCCTTGAACAGCAGCGACAGTGCGAAACCCAGCCGCTTCGATCGCGCCGAGCCGAAGCCGCCCCTCAGACGCGGTCTTCAACGCACCAAGAGGCATCCTCGAAAGCTGCTCGCGGGCGACACGCTCCCGCTCAGCCTCATAGGCAGCCCTTGCATCGCGCTCGGCAAAGCGCAGAACGCGAAGCAGCGCCGCAGCCTCAGACCCCAAACCCTCGACCCGTGAAATCACCGCCGCTGGGGCTAGACGAACGTACTCCTCGGCAACCGGGCTATCGGTAGCAGTGCTGGCAGAAGCATCTGACACGGGGTGCCAAAGCATAGCCCGGCCGGGTCGTTCAGGGTGCCGCCGTATCGCCTCTACTCCGGCCATGGCGGCAAGAGACGTCAGGGATCTAACGCGGCGGCGAGACGCAGCCTCGCAGAGCCAGCGAAACGCGCAATGCCTGAATCCATACGGGTTTGCGAGGGGAGGGAGGCTAATGGTGCCCCGACCCAGGTACGAGGATTCACCAACACGTGGCGGTGGGACGAGCAGGCAGCCGACCGTGTTGCCCGACTCGAAGCAGACGTTGCCCACCCGCACCTTGACGCGACCGTGGCGTTCAAGCGGCTGCTCGACCCGTCGGAGATGCTCGCCTACCTCACCTACATGGGTGACGCCTCGTCGAGATGCGGCGGCTCCTCAAACCGACCAGGAGTCTGTACCTGCACTGCGATGGCACAGCGGGCACGTACCTGAAGGCGCTCATGGACGCCATTTGGGATGCCAGGGCAACGCGCATCGGTTCGCACGCATCAGTGACACGATCCTCAACTACGTGCACGGAAATGCCGCCGTGTGGAACAGCGCGCGGGAGTCGCACAGCAAGAGAGTATGTCGAGAACTTCTACCGTTACCGCGATGGGAACGGGCGCCTGTACACGAGTGACCACATCGCCAGCCCAAACCCTCGCCCAAACATGAAGCATGAGTAGCGGGGCTACCCATTCCCACCAAAAGGCTGGCGCTACAAGCGGGCAACACAATGTCGTCAGGGCGTAGTGACTTGCCGTCCTGAGTCTGGTTCATCTTCGGTGTGGGGGTGTGGGGGTGTGGGGGTGTGGGGGTGTGGGTTGTGGGTGGGGGACGTTGTGGCGGGTGGGCGGTTAGGCGCCGGGGTAGATCGTCGAGCATGGTGCGGGAGGCCGGGGTGGCTTTGGCGCAGGGGTAGTCGGTGGCCCGGGTTTGCAGGGGGGTGGGGTGACGGGGCAGGCGTACTACCGCTGGCGCAAGGAGGGTGCGGTGGCATGCGGGTCGCCTAGGCTAAACGGCCGGGGCAGTTGGAGGGTGAGAACGCTGGGTTGCGGGGGGCGGTGGCCGACGCGGTGGTCGCCAACCAGGATCCTGGGGGAAGCGGCCGAGGGGTCCTTGTGGGCCCGGCGCGTCGGGTGGGGGTGACCCGGGCGGCGGGGTGTTGGCGGTCCCGGGTGGTGTGGGGTGCTGGTGGGTGTTGGGCCATGCCCGGCCCCCGGCCAGCGCTACGGTGCTCGTGTACCGGACAGCCGGGGCGGCACCCTAGAGGCCGCGGTCGTGGGGCTGGCCACGAGCCTTCGGTCGGTACGGCTGACCGGCGGGTCGCTGCCCTGCCGCCGGGTCTGGGGGCTGGACGGCCTAGCCGTAAGCGGGCGGGGACGCGTCTGGCGGCAGGAGGAGCCCGGGGTGCCGCGCCGACAGCCCAAGACGGGGCCGTCTGCGGCCGGCCGCCCCGGATCCGGCTGCGCCCTACCTACCGTCATCACGTCTGGGCCCACCCGGTCTGGTTGGCGGCCCGAACCCACAAGCGGGCGGCCCCTGCGGCTGCCGGCCGTGGCAGGACGAGACACACCCGGCAATACCCTGGCGACCGGGGTGGCCCGACGCGTTCCCGGGCCGACAAGTGTGCCCTCCACCTCCAGCGAGGCTGTTCGATCGCCCACAGGTCGTTTCCCGCGCACCCGGGCGCCGGCAACGCGCCCCAGGGTTCACCAACCGGGCCGTGCCGGCCTGGCTTGGCCGCGCCGCTACCCGCCCGCCCCCCACCCGGCCCGGCAGCCCCAGAGAGGGAACAGCCACACCCAAGGAGGGCTCCAACGGCAAACCCCAGGACGAGCCACACAGGCCGAGAGAACCTCCACACCCTCCCGGGAAGCCCAAGCCCCCAATCGAGGGTTAGCACCGCACCCACAACCCAGCCCCCACCCCACAAACCCCCTCAGGAACCACCCACCCCCACCACACCACCAACACAAACCCCGCCACAAACACCAAGGGCAGGCCAGGTGCCCTCAGAGGCATGCTCACCCTTGAGCGAGCGCTAGACTGGTTGGGCCTCGAGCCCAACGGGTCCGGGGCATGGGCGGCATGCGCTCAACCCGGGGCGCTAGGTGAGGGGGCCTAGGGCTCCCAGGCTATGCCGGCAGGACGGGTGTGTGACCGTAGTGACGAGGCCGGGTGCGTGGTGCTCCGCCTATGCGGAGGCGGGCCGGCGGCCCAGCGCGAGCTGGCGAGGGTATGGGGCCAAGTGGTGGCGGCGCCGCCTCCGCTTGCTGGTGCTCGCGTCGTCTCCGACAATCTGCGCGCCCTGTGCCACCGCTGCCACAGCGCCAAGGCCGCGGCCACGGATGGCGGCTTCGGCCGATAAGCGGGGCTCGCGGCCGCATCAGCGTTTCGGGAGCGCTTGGGCGCGTTTTAGGAGGACTTAGGGCCATTCCGGGCAGTGGCGCTTGCCGGGCCGCCCCCGGTTTGCAGCGGTTTCGCGCGAGGTTGGACAGGTTTGACAATGGGTAGCGGCTCGGCGGCGGCGCTGGCGGGTCAGGGCGGGAACGGCGGCGGCGGCGGTGCTCGGAATGCTGGGTGAAGCTCGACCAAAAACGCCGTAGCCCCGTGACGGCCGAGGACGCCTTCGCGCAGGCCTGCTCAGCCGAGCGGCCGGTCTCTTCACCGACTGAGCGAGCGAGGAGATCCACCAGGCCGTTGACGCCTCGACTGTGACCGGCCCCGCGACCGCGTAGTCCGCGGCATGCAAACGAGGTTTACGCCGCGGCGGCTCTGGTCGCGCTGTAGGCGCTTCCGGTCGCGTCCGGGTATGGTCGTGGCCCGCGAGGCTGAGACGCGGCTGCCGCAAGCCGCGGCGATGGTGCTAGACATCTTGTGAGGGCACGTCGCTGCCGCGTGCGGGCTGCCGCCCGCGCTTGTCGAGCGGACCGCGCGAGCCTCGGCGGTTCAGTAGGCGTTCCGGGCGTTCGTCGAGACCGCCGCCGTGCTTGCGCTCGCGTCGATCGTTCAATTCGGCGTCGAGCTGGAAACCGCGCTCAAGCCGACGGGTCTCGATGCTCGGTAAGTGAAGGGCGCCGCCGCGGCGCCTGGATGAGGTGTGCAGCGCCGCGGCGGCATGGCATAGGTAATCCATCCCAACCGCCCGCCGCGGCGCTGAGAAGCGGTCCTGTGGTTCCGCAGGACAGGAAACCGCCGCCCGGGCGCGGCGGCGGGGAGGTTTGGGCCGCCCGGCGCCAGCGGATGCTCGACTGCGGGCGCGTCCAGGCGCCCCCTGAGCTGTCTGGCATCGGGTTCGCCCGGCTGCGCACCGGTTGTCTTTGGCCGAGCTGGCCGTCCTGATCGGCTGGCACGCCGGCACTGTCGCCGCGTGGGAAGCAGGCCGCCTGCCGATCCCCCCCGCCGAGCGGCTGCTGCTGACCGTGCTCGCCAGCCTTCCCGGCGCCGCGGTCGACCGCGGCGCCGCCCTCGACGCGCTCGACGAGGACGGCCGCCGCCCGGCTTGTGCTAGCCGCCCGGCCGCGGGACGGCCGCCGGGCCGACCGAGGCCGACATCGAGACGCTGCAGGCTCGCACCGCCCAGCTGGAAGCCGAGCAGGCCGCCTGGGCGGCGAGCGCCGAGCAGCTGGACGCGCGGCTCGCTGCGATCGAGGCGCGCCTGGAGGAGCTGGAAGCGCTGCTCGAGCAGTTCGGGCAGCTGCTCGCGATGGGCATGGTCGAAGGCATGGTCGAAGGGTTCGACGAGGCCGTCCCGCTCCCGCTCGACGAGGGCTTCGGCGAGCCGGTGCCGTGAGACTGTGGCGGCGGAACCGCTACCCGGCGCTGTGGGAGCCGCGGGACGAAACCCCAGCTGAGCCCGGAGCGCGTCGAGGCGCTCGACCGGGAGCTGGCCGCGTGGCTTGCCCGCAACCCTCGCGTGGCGGCGCAAGTGAACGCCAGCCGGGCCTGGATGGCAGCCGGTAACGCTCGCGCTCTAGACGTTCCTGCTGGGGCAGGGCCGGGCGCTGGTGACGGTATCGTCTCCGGGGCCGCCGTCCGCGCAGTCGCGCTGGGGGCCGCCGTGCAGCTTGTCGTTGCCGGGGCCGCCGTACAGCTCGTCGTTGCCGGCTTTGCCGCGCAGTTCGTCGTTGCCGGGGCCGCCGTTCAGGATGTCGTTGCCGGGGCCGCCGTACAGCTCGTCGTTGCCGGGGCCGCCGCCCAGGTT
>JAPOVR010000110.1:0-20948 GCA_026708005.1 Actinomycetes bacterium | reverse complement strand
GTACAGCTCGTCGTTGCCGGGGCCGCCGCCCAGGTTGTCGTTGCCGGGGCCGCCGCGCAGGGTGTCGTCGCCGAACATGCCGAAGATGATGTCGACGCCCGTGCCGCCGTAGATGACGTCGTCGCCCCTGCCGCCGTAGATGATGTCGAAGCCGCCGCCGCCGTAGATGATGTCGTCGCCGGCGTCCCCGCAGATAACGTCATCTTTGTCTGTGCCGACCAAAACGTCCGGGCCTTCTGTGCCCCAGAGGGTGCAGGGCGCCGGTGTCGCCAGCTGCCGGCTCGCGTCGGCTTGGCCGGACATCAGGGCGAGCGGCGCAGCCAGCCCCAGCGCCGCCGCGGCTAGGGTCAAGCGTCTAGGCAGCGGGCGCATGAGCGGCGAACAATACTGGACCGGGCCGGAGTAGCGGTGCCGCGCGTCTCCCAAGCCTCGCTCGTCGTCGTAGCTGTGCTGCCCGCGGCCGGCGCCTGCATGTACGCCTCGGAGCGGCACGAGCCGACGCCGGCGCCCGCAATTACCGGACGCTATTCCGGCCTCGGCGGCGGCGGGAGCGCGCCGGCCTAGCCACCACCAAACCGCCACCCAGACGCCGCGATGATCAGCGCCACAATCCGCACGACGGCAACCGATTACCCGAGCAGGATGGTCGCGGTGTAGATGCCGGCGGCGGTGAGCAGGAGCGGGGAGAGGATCAGCGCGAGCGCGAGGCGCACGCTCGACGATGGTATGCGCACCCCCGGCCGGCGCCGCGGATACGTCAACTGATGATCTCGTCGTCGTCTGTCGTGACGTAGCTGTCGAGCCCGTCGAGGTGGAGGGTGTCGTGGCCGCGCCCGCCGTCAAGGTCGTTGTTACCTGCGCCGCCGTAGAGAGTGTCGTCGCCGGGGCCACCGCGGAGGGTGTCGTCGCCGGGGCCGCCCCGGATGATGTCGTTACCTGCGCGACCCCGGATGATGTCGTCGCCTGCGAGGCCGCAGATGATGTCGTCGCCAGGTGTGCCGGTGAGGATGTCGTCGCCTGCGGTGCCGGTGATCGTGCAGTCCGCGTCAAGTGCGCTGGCCGAGTCCGCGTGGTACCGCTCGAACGCAGCATAGAACGCATCCGGGGAGAGCCCGAACGCTGCCTCGAAGGCGATCTGCCAATCGACCCCCCGCCCGATCTGCCGCGCGAACTCCAACGCGGCGCCGTCGTCCTGGTGCACCCACTCCCCACCCGTGGGCGCGAACGCACCCGGTGTCACCGCGTGCGCTGCAAGCCACTCGACAGCAAGAGCCCCGAGCGCGTAGACATCCTTGGGCAGCCGGCCGGGGGTCTCGTACTCGCGCAGCGCTTTGCGCTCGCCGCCGAGGCTTCTGCGCAAAAGGGAAGCCCGGCGAGCGGCCGCGTCGGGCCGCGCGTAGAGGGTGGCGAAATACTCCGCATGGCCTTCGACGAACCACCAAGGCCTCGTGTCGCTAGAGCCGAAATCGTCGCCGCCGATCAGCGCCAAGTCGATCACGTGCCCGTACTCGTGCGCCAAGGTTTCCCTAACGCTAGAGGCTGAGATGTACCAGCTAGCCCCCATAAGGATCGTGCCGCGGGTGGCCATTGCAGTGCCGAAGCTGTAATCGAGGAGAACCACAACCTGCACCGGGGGCGGCTCGAGCCCGTAACGCTCCGTGACGAAAGCCAGGATCTTCTCCAGCTCGTCGCGGATGAACGCCTGCCGATCCACGGGCGCCGATAGCGGAGCGTCCTTCGGGCGGGCGGTTCCGCCGCCGATAAAGACGATCTCGAACCGCTCCCCACCGCTGGGAACGTGCACCACAGTGACCGGCGGCGCAACCGGCGACGCTGCAACCGGCAAGACAGCGGCGAGCGCGGCCACGCCCACAACCAGGCTCACTATCAACGCGGCTCGTCTCACCCCCGGCATCCTAGCGACGCGGTGCGGCACCGAACCGGAGCCACCGCGCGCCCGCACGCCGTTCCTCGCTTTCCGGCGCCGCGGGCCTGCAGAACGGCCAGCACGAGCCCGGCGGCGGCCCAAGAAGGGACGCGCCCGCCGCCGGCCCAGGCTCGACGCAGCGGCAGCCGACCGCGTTTCTAGACCCCCCCATTCAACCCCCGCCGCCACCGGCTCGCCGTAGAAGTCAGAAACCCAAAAGAGGCACTCCGGCAGCAGCTGCCAGCCTCCGACTAGGTAACCACGTATATAAGCCGTAAAAAGGGGGTCTAGTGAGGCACTAGTTGGGAGGGGTATGGCCTGGCCCGGGCGGTATGGGTGGAGGTCTTCGCTCGGGTCTTGCCGGTCGGTGTCGGGGGCGGTGGGTGCAGCGTCATGGTGGTGTTCGGTGTCGGGGACGCTTCCGGGGTGTGCGGGAGTGTGTTGTTCGGGGGGTCTGGGTTGTGAGTTACGCGGTGTGTGGGGCGAGGCGTAGGCAGGCGGCGGCCCGGTGCCGGCGGCCGGCGGGCTGGGGGACTCTCCATCCGGGTGTTGGCCGCTGCAAGCTCCACGCCGGCTCGACGGTGCAAGGAACGGCCGCGGCCGCGGCAGAACTGGCCCGCCGCCACTCGGCCATGACGGGCGTGGAGACGACCGCTGCCGAGTTCCTCCAGCAAGCGCTCAACCTCCACGCCGGGGAGGTCGAGTACTACGGCGAGCGTCTGCGGGCGCTCGTCGGCGCGGGCGAGGTCGAGCTCGGGGACAGGTCTCTTTTCATGTACTGGCTGAGAGCGCGCCGCCGGGCGCTGGGCCGGGGATGCAAGCTGGCCGCGATGACGATCAAACTCGGGGTCGGCGACCAGCAACCGAACTCGAGCCGCCCCGGAACCCAGAGCGGCGATGATGGGAGCGGCCGTTGAAGCCGTGCCAGACGGCCTAGGGCCCACCTGGGGCCAACCCGCGCCCGGCCCCGGGCACCCCTTGCCGGCCCGCCCGCACGGTGACACGGACGGGAACAGGCACCCAGAAGAAGAGAAGGACATCGATAGAAGCGCACCGGCCCTTGCCCCAGGCCCAGGTTCCCTGACCCGGATTGCCGGGGCCAGCCAGGCGGCCCCCAGAGACGGCCCGTAGGCGACGGCCTCTCAGGTGGCGGGCCGGCCGCGTGCGTCGCGTCCCGGCACTGACAGGCCCGACCGCCCTCCGGCGTCCCGCGTCCCGACAACGGACACGCCCCGCACGGTGAGGCTCCGCGCCGAGCCGGCCCGGAGCGGGCGCCCCGAGACACGGCCCCCCGACGCCGCCGGCGGCGGAGCGCCGCCCAACGACCGCCCGGACAGACCGGGCCGGGAGCCGACCCCCCGGGCCTGCCCGCCCTGCCGAGCCGCTGAAACAATCGCGCCCCCGGCGGCCGCGGCGGCTTCGAGCCACACCCGGACGCAGGCACCGACCCCGGCGCCCTACCGCAGGAACCCGGCAGACGTCGCCTCCACACCCGACACAGCCAAGCCGCGGCAGGCCAGCCCAGCCGCGGCCGCCCCTCTTCCACAACCAAGCCAGCAAGAAGCCCGCACTACAGCAGCCAACGCCGGGACGGAGAGCACCCCAACCGTACCCCAACCCACCACCCGCTCGCGTCTCGCCCCACACAACACGTAGCCCACAACCCGGAATCTGTCACGGCCAGAGCCCCCGAGAACCACAAAAACCACGGCAACACACGTCACCCGGTGGGGTAAAACAACCACCCAAATGGGGTAACCGCACAAACAGGAACCCCCGAGAACCGCACCAACAGACGGCCACCGCGTTTCGCCAAACCCTCTTAGGGGGCTCCTCGGAGAATGACCGGCAAACCGGCGGGTGCCATCGAGCAGGCACCCGACCTGAGGGCGCTAGGATCGCCGCGTAGAGAGCCAGGTCTGGCGTGTGCCGCTCCCCGACGCGATCGGCGAGCCCCTTGAGGTCTACATCAACGGCGTGCTCCAGCGGCCGGGCGCGGACTACGAGCTGCACTGCCGGGAGCTGATCGTCTGGCGGAAGCTCGCCGAGGAGGGCAAGCTCGGCAAGCTCCGCTGGGCCAGGATGTTCCTCGGCATCGCCGGAACCTACCGCCAGAACGACTCCGTCGATGTCGTCTACGAGGCGGGAGGCCTCCGGACGGTCTCGACAGGCCTGAAGTTCTACCCGGCCTGACCGCGCCCGCGTGAGCCAGCCCGCACCCCGCCAGACGGGCAGTCTGTAGCCTGCCCGAAGCGAGCGATCGGCGGCGCGCTACGCCGATCCGTCGGAAGGCGGGATACGCTCACAGCAGCATGGCCACGCTGGAGCTGATCTCCGAGGCGGAGCGGACACTCGGCCCTGAGGCCCTAATCAGGGAGCCCGAGCAGCTTCGCACGTACGAGTGCGACGGCCTGACGGGCTACCGCGTAAGGCCGGTGCTCGTCGTCCTGCCTCGCTCCGCACACGAGGTGCAGGAGGTCGTCCGCCTCTGCAATCGGCTCGAGACGCCGTTCGTCGCCCGCGGCGCCGGTACAGGCCTGTCGGGCGGATCGGTCCCCGTGGCCGACGGCGTCGTCATCTCGCTCGCGCGCATGAACCGCATCCTCGAGATCGATCTGGCGAGCGCTCGGGTCGTCGTGGAGCCGGGCGTGACCAACCTCGACATCACGCGCGCCGTCGCTGCGGACGGATTCTTCTACGCGCCCGACCCATCGAGCCAGCAGGTGTGCACGATCGGGGGGAACGTCGCTGAGAACGCCGGTGGCGCTCACTGTCTGAAGCACGGCTTCACCGTCAACCACGTCACCGGGCTCGAGGTTGTGCTGCCGGACGGCAGCATGGTTGAGCTCGGCGGCCAGAGCGGCGAGCAGGACGGCTACGACCTGCTCGGAGCCTTTATCGGCTCGGAGGGCACGATCGGCATCGCGACGAAGATCACCCTCCGCGTGCTCCGTGCTCCACAGCTCGTCCAGACGCTGCTGGCGGGTTTCGACTCCATCGACGCCGCGGGCGCGTCAGTCTCCGATGTCATCTCGGGCGGCATCCTCGCCAGCGCGATGGAGATCATGGACCGGCTGACGCTCGAAGCCACGGAAGCCGCCGTGAACGCAGGCTATCCCGATGTCCAGGCGATCCTCATCGTCGAGCTCGACGGGCCGCGCGAGCAGGTCGAAGACGACATGGCGCGCGTCGAGCGCATCTGCCGCACGCACGGCGCCGGCGAGATCCGCATCGCAAGCGACGAGCATGAGCGCGCGCTCTTCTGGAAGGGGCGGAAGGCGGCGTTCGCGGCCGTCGGCAGGATCAGCCCCGACTACTACGTGCAGGACGGCGTGGTGCCGCGCACGCGGCTGTCCGCCGTGCTCCGCGAGATCGGCGCGCTGTCTGAGCGTCACGGGCTCCGCGTCGGGAACGTTTTTCACGCGGGCGACGGAAACCTCCACCCGCTCGTGCTCTACGACAGACGCATCGAGGGAGAGCCTGAGCGCGCCGAGGAGCTTGCCCGCGAGATCCTCGTTGCGTGTGTCGAGGCAGGCGGGTCGCTCACCGGAGAGCACGGCATCGGCACCGATAAAGCCTGCTCGATGCCCCTGATGTTCGGCGAGGCCGACCTCGAGACCATGCAGCGGCTCCGGCGGGCGTTCGATCCGCGCGGCCTCGCCAACCCCGGCAAGGTCTTCCCGACCCCGAGGCTCTGCGGCGAGGTCCCCGGCCCGTACCGCGAGCATCCGTTGGAGAAGGCCGGGCTTGCCGAGCGGCTCTAATCGAGCGTCTCCGGCGAGCGTCGAGGAGGCCGCGCACCTCCTTCGAGAGGCGGCCGCGAGCGGCGCGAGCGTCTCGATTGAGCAGCCGGGCGGGGACATCGTCGTCTCGATGAGCCGCATGAACCGCATTCTCGAGCACGAGGCGGGCGATCTCACGTGCGTCGTCGAGCCCGGCTTGCGGCTCAGCGAGCTCAATGCGAAGCTGGCCCAGCACGAGCAGATGCTGCCGCTCGATCCCCCCGGTGACCCGACGCTCGGAGCCTGCATCGGCGGCGCACTCTCGGGACCGCGCCGTCATCGCTTCGGCTCGACACGGGATCTCCTGCTCGGGGTGACGGTCGTGCTCACGGACGGCACCGTCGCGAGCTCGGGCGGCAAGGTCGTGAAGAACGTCGCCGGCTACGACCTCGCCAAGCTGTTCTGCGGCTCGCGCGGCACGCTCGGGCTTGTCGTGCGGGCCGCTTTTCGCCTCCACCCCATCCCCGCGGCGGCCCGCACGCTCGTCGTGAACCTCGACGATGCCGGAACCGCCGCCCGGCTAGGCCAGGCGTGCCTGCGCGGCCATTTTGCCCTGAGCGCTGCCGACCTCCTGTGGCCGGGCCGGCTCGCGCTGCTGCTCGAGGGCTCCGAGCGCGCGGTCGAGATCCAGGCCCAGCGGGCCGGTACAGACCTCGGCGCCCAGACGGCGCACGAGCCGGTGCTCGACGAATCCCGTGAGCGGCAGGGCCGGGCTCGCGGCCGCACCGACATCGTGCTCGCCGACCTCGAGGGGTGGCTGTCCGGCGTGCCCGACGCCGTGGTGCGCCTGAGCGCCGGCGTGGCCTACGTGCCGTCCGACCTGCCCCGAACCTCCCCGCCCGAGCTTGAGGCGCTGCGCGAGCGGGTCCGCGCCGAGTTCGATCCCGCAGGGCTGTTGGTCGCATGAAGCCCGCCAAGTTGGCGCTAGACAGGAGCGGGCTCCGCAGAGCCACCTCTTCAGCGTCCTCTCCCGGTACCCGGGCTAGTACCAGGCATGGAGAGGTAATGGCCGAGAACGGCAGCTGAAAACCTTGTGATGCAAGAGAACGTTCTACGGATTGATGGTTTAACCAAGATCTGCGGATCGCGGATCGTCGTTGACGACGTTTCATTCGATATGGGGCGCGGTGAGATATTTGGTTTCTTAGGGCCTAACAGGTCGGGCAAGACCACGACGATCCGCACGGCCCTCGGCATAATCAGGCCAAATAACGGCACCGCTAGCATCCTTGGTACGCCGCCTGACCGTGCGGTACTGAAGGACGTTGGTTACCTCCCAGAAGAACGGGGACTGCCCCGGAAGGTCCCCCCTTTGGGGTGTAGTTCTCTACCTTGGTCGTCTCAAAGGGCTAACATTCAGTGAGGCTGAAGGCCGTGCCACGGAGTTGCTCAGGCGGGTGGATCTGCACGAGCATCGGGACAAGAAAGTGGAAGACCTTTCCCGTGACATGACCCAGCTTCTGCAGTTCGTCACTGCTCTCGTCCATGACCCTGAGCTGATCATCCTGGATGAGCCGCTCTCAGGCCTGGACTCATTGAACGTTGAGCTGATAAAAGAGTTGCTGTTTGAGCGGCAGCGGGCTGGGGCCACGATCATGTTTAACACTCACATCATGTCTGATTTTGATGAGCTGTGCGAGCGAGTGACACTGTTTGCGGATGGCCGGCTTCTGCTCTTAGGAGATCTGGCTGAGATCAAGCGGCAACGGGGCGCGTACGCGATGCAGGTCCAAGCTCGAGGCATACCCGACGATCTCACCAACGAGGTGCCTGAAGTCCTTCGCAAGGGAGTCGTTGAGTTTGCGATTGAAGACGGGAGAACGCCGGACACGATACTCAGGTCGTATCTCGATGCCGGGATCGAGATCGAGCGCTTCGAGCTGTCGCTGCCGTCATTGAACGACATTTTTGTTCAGGAGGTGTCGCGTGCGCGGGCTGTCTCCTGAGCTGCGGGTCATCTTCGATGAGGAGTTCAGGCGGCAGATACGCAACCGCGGCTTCGTTTTCTTCACGGTCCTCATTCTAGCTTTGATGCTGATCGTCATCCCGCTCACACCTGTTGTCGTCGATCTGATCCAAGACGACACGGCTGACGCAGGAGCACCTCGAGACGTCGGTGCAGGGGTTCTGGAAAGGATTGGGTATGCCGACCCTGCAGGCATCTTGCCGGGACACGAACAGCAGGGTGCGCCGAAACGGTACAACGAACCCGCCGAGGGCATCCTGGCGGTCCAGCAAGGCGAGATCGATACCCTCTTCGTACTGACCGCCGACTATCTTGACTCTGGCCTGGTGGAGCAGTACTGGGCATCCCGAGAGAGCGGCGGACGGTTCTCGGGGAACTGGGCCGCCGAAGGCGCATTCAGAGGATTCTTAAGGTTCCAGGTGATCGGCGGGCAGGTAGACGCCGCTGTCCTAGCGCGTGCTCTCGAACCCGGCGACTACCGGACTTTGAACGTGGCGGATGACGGGTCCGTCACCGAGATGGTCCCGCTGGCACAGGAAGTTGGCGAGTTCATGGTCCCGACTTTCTTTGGGCTCCTGCTCTTCATCGCAGTGATCACCGGCAGCGGCACGCTGTTGAGGAGCGTCGCCGAAGAGAAAGAGACCCGCATGTTTGAGATGCTGGTCACCTCGGCCTCCCCGTTTTCGGTCATGGCAGGAAAGCTGCTGGCGCTGGGCCTAGTAGGGTTGATTCACATAGCCGTGTGGATCACCGTGGGAGCATTCGCCATGCCGGCGATCTTCGACCGAATACCGAACGGATCCAGTCTGACGATTTCGCCAGATTTGCTCGTCATAGTCGCGCTGTGCTTCGTCCTGGGATACTTCCTCTTCTCCATCTTGGCGCTGTTCATCGCTGCCATCGTGTCCTCTGCGGCGGAGGGCCAACGTCAGATCGGTCTACTGGCCGTGCTCGTCGGCCTCCCAGTCTGGTTGACTGGCCTGATCATTCATCAACCAGAAGGTGCCATCGCCCAGAGCCTTACCTACTTCCCCTTTACTGCCCCGACGATGCTTATGATCAGACTTGGTGGGGGAAGCGACATGTCGGCTGGTGAGATCACTGCGGCCCTGGTAATAGTGGCTGTAACGGGGCTCGTGTTGCTCTGGATCGCGGCCCCTATATTCCGGGCAAACATTCTGCTGTCCGGCCAACGGGTCACTCCCCGCAACGGCTGGACAGCGCTGTGCCACGCCGACTAGCTTTGATGCTGAGCCGTACACAGAAGTCCCTATCGAACGCCACCATGACCATGACGGTGATGAAGAAGGATCGTTGCCTGAAATGGCCCTCGCGGAAGTGAAGGAGAGCCCAACGTTCAGAGGACAACCACCAACGCGAAAGTCGTACTGTGCACGGTAAACTGAGATCCGAAGAGAAGCGACGGCTCGCCGACGACTGCGTGCACTGCGGCTTCTGCCTGCCCACGTGCCCCACGTACGTGCTCTGGAACGAGGAGATGGACTCTCCTCGCGGGCGGATTGACCTGATGAGCGGACACCTTGACGGTGCGCTGGAGCTCAATGCCACTGTCGTGCAGCACTTCGACCGGTGCCTCGGCTGTATGGCCTGCCTGACCTCCTGCCCTTCAGGGGTTGCATATGACCGCTTGATCGAGTCGACGCGGGCCGAGATCGAGGAGGCGCACTCGCGGCCGCTGCGGGAGCGCGCCATGCGCGCCCTCGTCTTCGCCGTGCTTCCTCACCCCGCCCGCCTTCGAGCTGCGCTGACCCTCGAGCGCCTGGGGCGATGGGTGCCGCTGCCGGCGCAGCTTGCTCCGCTGCGGGAGCTGGCGCCCCCCTGGCGCTCGCGCGCCCGGCCACCTGCGGTCACCGCCGCCCAGGGTCCGGCCGTGGCCCGGGTTGGCCTGCTGACCGGCTGCGTGCAGCGCGTGCTGTTCGGCGATGTCAACGCCGCGACCGCACGGGTGCTCGCCGCGGACGGGATCGAGGCCGTCGTGCCGGCGAAGCAGGCCTGCTGCGGCGCGTTGTCTGTTCACGCGGGTCGCCTCGAGGAGGGACTGGAGCGAGCCCGACGGCTGATCGCGACCTTCGAGCGCGCCGAGGTCGACTACGTGGTGACGAACGCTGCGGGGTGCGGCTCCATGCTGAAGGAGTACGGGACGCTACTCACAGACGACCCCGAGTATGCGGAGCGCGCGGCGTCGTTCGCAACGAGCGTTCGGGACGTCGCCGAGCTCCTCGTCGAGCTCGGGCCTCGCGCGGAGCGCAACCCGCTTCCGCTCGACATGGCGTTCCAGGACTCCTGCCACCTGCTGCACGCCCAGCGAGTGCGCGAGGCCCCTCGATCGCTGCTGGACGGCGTGCCCGAGCTGCGAACGCGCGAGCCCGCCGAGCAGGAGCTCTGCTGCGGGAGCGCCGGCATCTACAACATCACGCAGCCTGAGGCAGCGCGGGAGCTGGGCGAGCGCAAGGCCGCCAACGTCCTCGCCTGCCAACCTGACGCCTACGCGAGCGGAAACCCCGGCTGCCTCGTCCAGGTTAGCGGCGCTCTGCGCCGTGCAGGGCGGCCGCTACCGGCCCTGCACCCAGTCGAGGTTGTCGACGCCTCGATCAGGGGCATCTCGGCCCAGGACCTGCTCGCGGCCGCTCGCCGCTAGCTGGAGCATCCCGCCGATCTTGCACCGGGCCCGACAACCCGGCTGAGCCCTCCGGCCGTGGTTCGTGGCGACCCCGAGCAGGGGCTGCCCCAACCGGTCGTCTGCTCGACCAACTGGCCGCGTGGCGGCCGTGCGCGCCCCAGGCCATCAGGCTACTGGCACGGCGGCCTGATCGGCGAGCACGAGGGTCTCCTGCGCCGCGACGCGAGACGCGGGCAGCTGGGACTCACCCGCGAGGACGCGGCCGAGAACCTCGCGCTTCCCTTCACCCGACACGAGGAACGCCGCCGCGCGCGTGCCGTTCACGACCGGGAACGTCAGGCTGAGCCGCGGGTGGTCGGGACGCTCGACCCGGATGATCGGCTCGACGGCGTCAAGGCCGGGATCGCCGGGAAACAGCGACGCAGTGTGCCCATCCGCCCCGATCCCGAGCAGCACGAGATCGAATCGATCCGGCAGAGCGACCTCCGTTGAGCGGAGGGGATGGATCTGCTCCTCGGGAATCGCGACGCGATTGAGGAGCGCCTCACGGGCCATGCGCTCGTTCGAGTCCGCGTGATCGGAGGGAACGAGGCGCTCATCCCCCCACCAGACGTGCCACCGGTGCCACTCGAGATCGAGGCTGGCGAGGCGCTCGTACACTGCCTTCGGCGTCGATCCGCCCGCCAAGGCAAGACGAAAGGGATCGGTGCCCGCTGAGCGCTCTGCAATCCACTCCGACGCGAGCTCAGCGAGGTCCTCGGCGACGACAACTCGCATGGGGCCTCCTCGTAGATCGGGTTTCATGGGCTGAGTTCCTCCCACCTGAGACGCACAACCCGCTGTCCACTCTCGCGAAGAGCCTCGAAGTCACTGAGCGCCTGTGCGTGGATGAGGCGACGAAAGCCGAACTCCCGGCCGGGTATCGGCAAATGCGGCGGATCGTCGACGATCTGCACAAACAGCCCGCAGCGGGGCCCTCCCTTGTGGAGCTGGCCCGTCGAGTGGAGGTAGCGGGGCCCGTAGCCAACGGTCGTCGGGAGCCCGGTGCGGGCGGCGATGCCCTCGCGGAGGGCAGCGAGGCGCTCGGCGGCGGCAGCCTCTGGAGCCACGAACGCGAGGATCGCAACGTAGTCGCCGATCTCCGCCTCCGCGAGCAGCTCGTCAATCGACCCCTCGGGCTCGAGCTGAGGCTGCCCGCCGCCTGCGAGGATCGCGGTCGTCCGGTCCTTCGCCGCCTGGACGTCCGGCTGATCGAACGGGTTGATCCCGAGGATGCCGCCCGCCACAGCCGTCGCGAACTCGAAGCGGAAGAACTCGTATCCAAGGTCGGCGATTTCTGCGATCTCGACGCGTACCTCCTGCCGGTCAGGCCCGTGCGCAGAGGCGTCTGGAACGGGAACGAGCCCGCATCCCTGCTTGCCGGTCGACTCGGCGAGCAGCTGCTCGACCCACAGACCGAAGCCGCCTGGATTCGGGTTGATGACGACCTTGTCGCGGCCCTCGCGCCAGCCCCCGCCGAGGGCGAGCCCGAGCTCGAGGCCCGGGTTGTCGGTTGCCTGGCGACATGCCTCGGCCGCTTCGACAGCCCGAGCGAGCAGTGCGCCAGCGTCGATCTCCATCAGCGCGGCCGCCTCGATCCCGAACGGCGAGAGGGCCGAGTAGCGCCCACCGATCGCTGGTACACCGGCCACGAGAGATCGGAACCCACGTGCTCTCGCGAGCCGCTCCAGGTTGCTTCCCGGGTCGGTGATCGCCACGAAGGCCTCCGCGCGTTCGTCCGTCCTGTGCCAGAAGTAGTCGAGCTGCGAACGCGTCTCCAGCGTCGAGCCAGACTTCGACGCGACCACGAACAGCGTGCGCGCCACGTCGAGACGATCCTCGAGCGCCATGATCGCGGCCGGATGGGTTGTGTCGAGCACGTGGAAGGAATCCGACCCGCTCAGGCATCGCATGACCTCGGGCGCCAGGCTCGAGCCGCCCATGCCCAGGAGGACCACGTCTGTGAAGCCGTCGGCGCGCACGCGCTCAGCCCGCTCGATAGCAGCGGGGAAGACGCTCTGCATCCGGGCCGGTTCGTCCAGCCAGCCGAGCCACCGCTCCTCGCCGGAGTTGGTCCAGAGCGAGGCGTCCCGCGCCCAGATGCGTGTGACAACCGTGCTGGTATCGGCCACTGCCATATCCGGCTGTAGATCCTAGGCACGCTGCTCGATCCAGGCCTCACTGGCGGCGCAGGGCACGCGGGTTGGCGGGTGCAGGGGCTGGCTCGAGGGGGCTCGACAGCAGCGTGTTGGGCTGGTGTCGGAGTGCCCGCACCCGTCCGGCTCGGCTGGGTGAACTGTGGAGGGCGCGTGCGTCGTGGTTTCCGCGCGCCCGCACCTGTGCACTCCAGGCGAGGCGGGCCGCTGGGGAGGCACGGGAGGCCCGTGCGGGATGCGGGCGCCCGGGCAGACGCCGGCGCGGTCCTGTGACCCATGGAGGTCAGGTGGCGCCCCCGGTTGCGGCTGGCGCGGCAGCGAACGGCGCGACCCCGCGATCAACGGCCTTCACGCCGAGGAGCCTTCACGCCCAGACGCCCGACGAGAGGACCGGGGAGCCGCGGCGGCCGCCCGCCGCTGCGGCCTCGTGGCGTTGCGAGCTTACGGGTTGGGGGCTCGCGGGTTGGGCGACCCTTGGAATTGCGGGCTTGCAGGTTGGCCGATCCGTGAGGTCGCGGGGCTGCGGGACGCGGTGAAGCGGCGGCACAGAGTTGGCACAGTCTCGTGACGCTTCCGTGACACGTTGTGCGGAAGCCGTGCGCTTTTCTGGGCTACCCTTCCTTAGGTGGTGAGTGGGGAGCGGGCTGCCCTTAGTGGCGGTTCGCGGTGCCGGCGGCTCCCGGACCATCGGCTAGCGGGCTGGCGGGTCGCAGGTCAGCGGGTCGTAGAAGAGCGGTTCGCCGTCGCGGCGGCTCCCGGATCGGCAGCCCATCGGTCAGCGACCCGTCACAGCACGTCCGGCATCGACCTCGATGGCGTGCTCGTGCCTTGCAGCGCGGTTCACGGGTCGGCAGCCCCTCACAGCAGCTCGCCCGCTTCGCCGCGGACGGCGCCACCGGGATCGCAGGGGATCGCGCCGCCCCGGGTGCCCCCCCAGCCCCTGTCGCTACGCGACGAGGATGCTCGCGCGCTTCTCGGCGATGCCAGCGAGCAGCTCGTGGAACGAGGCCGCAAACTTCTCGACGCCCTCGCCCTCGAGAACGTCGGTGACGGAGTCGTAGTCGACGCCTGCCTTGGCAAAGCGCTCGACTGTGCGCTGCGCCTCGTCCACGCCCTGCGTCAGCGTCGCGGCCGCCCGGCCGTGGTCCTGGAAGGCCTCGATCGTCTCGGCCGGCATCGTGTTGACCGTTGCGGGGCCGATCAGCTCCTCGACGTAGCGTACATCCCGATAGGCGGGATTCTTCGTCGAGGTCGAAGCCCACAGGCACCGCTGCGGTCGAGCGCCCTTGGAGACGAGGAACTCCCACCGCTCGCCAGCGAAGGTCTCGACGTAGTGCTGGTAAGCGAGCTTTGCGTTCGCAATCGCGAGGGTGCCGTTCAGCTCATCGTGGCCGCCGAGGGCGTCGAGCCGGCGGTCGGCCTCCGTGTCGACGCGGGAGACGAAGAAGCTCGCCACCGACGAGACCCGCTCCGGGTTGCCCCCGGCGGCCACCAGCCGCTCGAGCCCGCGGAGGTAGGACTCGACAACCTCCCGGTAGCGCTGGAGCGAGAAGATCAGCGTGACGTTGATCGACCGGCCCTTCGCGATCATCTCCTCGATGGCGGCGAGACCGGGCTTCGTCGCGGGGATCTTCACGTAGAGGTTCGGCCTGTCGATGTCCGCGTGCAGCCGCTCGGCCTCGCTCACGGTGGCCTCGACGTCGTAGGCGAGCATCGGATCCACCTCGAAGGACACGTAACCGTCCTCGCCGGCCGTCCGCTCGTAGACAGGCCGCAACACGTCGCACGCATCGGCCACGTCGGTGGACCCAAGCGCGATGAAGATCTCCTCGTCGCTTGCCCCCTGCGCCGCCGCGCCGGCCAGCTGCGTGTCATAGAGGGAGCTCTCGGCGAGCGCCTTCTGGAAGATCGTGGGGTTCGACGTGACCCCGGTGACGGCATGCGCTTCGACCATGCGCTCGAGCCCGTCCGACTGAACGAGCTCCCGGGAGAGGAAGTCGATCCAGATGCTCTGGCCAAGGCCGGCAACGGCGTGCAGTCTGCTCGTGGCCATGTCGGTGCTCCTCTCCGTCCGTTCCTGCGGGTGCGAGCTCACGCGACACGCTCACGGATCGCGAGGGCTCGCTCCACGACGTTATCGACTGTGAAGCCGTACTCGGCGAGCACCGTGCCCCCTGGCGCGGATGCCCCAAACCGATCGACACCCAGTACACCGCCGCGGTCGCCCACCCAGCGCTGCCAGCCCAGCGTCACGCCGGCTTCGATGGCCAAGCGCGCGCCGACATCGGGCGGGAGCACCTCGGCCTGATAGGCCTCGTCCTCCAGCTCGAACAGCTCCCAACACGGCATCGAGACAACGCGGACCAGCGACCCGGCCTCGGCAAGCGTCCGCGCGGCCTCGAGCGCGAGCGAGACCTCCGAGCCGGTGCCGATCAGGATGAGGTCGGGGTGGGCGCCCGGCTTCGACTCCCAGAGGGTGTAGGCGCCCCGCTCGAGGCCGTCGGCCGAGGCGCACCCGCTCTCAGGGGTGCGGTCGAGCACGGGCAGGTTCTGTCGTGAGAGCAACAGCGAGACCGGCCCATCCTCCCGCTCGAGCGCGACCTTCCACGCGATGCTCGTCTCGTTCGCATCGGCGGGCCGGATGACCCAGAGGTTCGGAATCGCACGCAGCGCCAGGTAGTGCTCGACGGGCTGGTGGGTCGGGCCGTCCTCTCCGAGCCCGATCGAGTCATGCGTCCAGACCCAGACAACCGGCAGGTGCGTGAGCGCCGACAGTCGGACCGCGGCGCGCATGTAGTCGCTGAACACAAGGAAGGTGGCCCCGTACGGCTTGACGATGCCGCCGTGCATCGACAGGCCGTTGACGATTGAGCCCATCGCGTGCTCACGAACGCCAAACGGCACGTTGCGGCCCGAGTGGACACTGGAGAAGACGCCGGCGCCGGGGAAGTCGGTCTTCGTGGATTCGGCGAGATCCGCCGACCCTCCGAGCATCGTCGGCACGTGCTGCGCAAACGCGTGCATCACCTTCTGGCCCGCCGCGCGGGTGGCCAGCGGCTTGTCCGGCGCAAACGCGGGCAGCGCATCGGCGAAACCCGGGCTCGGCCTGCCGCTCCATGCCTGGTCCCAGTCTGTCCGGAGGCCGGGGAAGGCGGCGCTCCAAGCGTCGAAGCGCTCGCTCCATTCGGCCTCCAGCCTCGCCCCGCGCGCGAGCAGGCTCATGTGCTCATAGACGCCGTCCGGCACGACGAACGCCGCGCCAGGATCCCACCCGAGCACTTCCTTCGTCCGCCGGACCTCGTTTTCTCCGAGCGGTGCGCCATGTGCCTTGGAGGTGTCCTGAGCATTCGGCGCCGGGTAGGCGATGTGCGACCGGATCGAGATAAGCGACGGCGCGTTGGTCTCGCAGAGAGCCTCGGCAAGCGCAACCTCGAGCCTGCCGACGTCGTTTACGTCCTCGACGCGTTGAACGTGCCAGCCGTACGCATCGAAGCGTTGCTCCTGATCCTCGCGGTCGAAGCTGATGGCGGTCGTGCCGTCGATGGTGATGCGGTTGTCGTCGTAGCAGACGATCAGCTTGCCGAGCGCGAACTGCCCGGCGACCGACGCCGCCTCCTGCGACACCCCTTCCATCAGGTCGCCGTCCGAGGCAATCACGTAGACGCAGTGGTCGACGACCGTATGCCCGGGCCGGTTGTAGCGCTCGGCGAGAAACCGCTCGGCCATCGCCATACCGACCGCGTTGGCGATTCCCTGCCCGAGTGGCCCGGTCGTCGTCTCGACCCCAGGGGTGAGAACGTGCTCTGGATGGCCTGGCGTGATCGAGCCCCACTGGCGGAAGCGCTTCAGCTGCTCGAGGGAGACGGCGTAGCCCGCCAGATGCAGCGTCGTGTACTGGAGGATGCAGGCATGGCCAGCCGAGAGCACGAACCGGTCGCGGTCAGGCCACTGTGGGCTCTCGGGGTTGGCGCGCAGGAACCGGTTGAAGATCGTGTACGCGAGCGGCGCGAGCGCCATTGCCGTGCCCGGGTGGCCGGCGTTCGCCGCTTGAACGGCATCAGCCGACAGCACCCGGATCGTGTCGATCGAGAGGGCCTGGCTGTTCGTCGTCACGGGCTTGGCGCCCAGGCCCGCGTGGGCCGGGACGTCATCGTCATCGGCACATCGAGAGGAACGTTACCGACCGTATCCCAAGATCCGCGGCAGCCCCCTGCCGCGACGCGCGCCTGTCGGAATGCACCGCCACCAGCCGCGATCCGCGCCACGGACTTCACGGGGCCCTCCTGTAGCCTTGCGGCCATGCTCGCGGCGGCCCGAGGATCGGCACCAGAACGTGTCTGATCCGGCGCACACGCGCCGCGTCGGGATCCCTCTAGCGACCACCTGTACACCGCAACCTCGCGCGTCGCACCCCAGCGCTGTCACCTGTCGACGAGACCGGCTCAGGCCCCAGCGGCGAGCACGCGGGTCGTCGGCTCAATGATCCCGATTCGCGACAACATCCCGACCAGCAGCTTCCCGATCCTCACGCTCGGGCTGATCGCGATCAACACGATCGTCTGGCTCTTCTACCAGACGCCTGATCTCGAAGAATCGGTGCGGCAGGCGGGCTTCTTCCCGTGCGAGATCAACGGCTCGTGCGCCGAGCCCGAGCAGGTACCGCCGGGCCTGAGGGCGGGCGGCCCCGTCTGGATCGTCGACGCGCTCACCTCGATGTTCATGCACGGCAGCTGGATCCACATCATCGGGAACATGCTCTTCCTGTGGATCTTCGGCAACAACGTGGAGGACACGCTCGGCCGGGCGCGCTTTGTCGTCTTCTACCTGAGCTCTGGCATCGCCGCCGTCGCGCTGCAGTCGTACGTCACCCTGCGGTTTGGCAGCACCGTCGGGAACGTGAACGTCGACGCGCTCATTCCGATGGTGGGCGCGAGTGGCGCCATCGCCGGCGTGCTCGGAGCCTACCTCGTGCTCTTCCCGCGAGCTCGCGTGCTGACGATCTTCTTCTTCATCCTCATCATCCCGGTCCAGATCCCCGCAGTCTTCTTCCTGGGCGGCTGGTTCCTCTTCCAGCTCTGGCAGGGCGGTTTCGGCCTGCTCTCTGCCAATATGAGCGGCGGCGGCGTTGCCTTCTTCGCGCACATCGGCGGGTTCGCCTTTGGCGCGCTCACCGTCAAGGTGTTCGGATTGGGGAGGCCGCCGACCTTCCCGCGGCGCCCGAAGTACACACGGGAGGCGCCGGCGTGGCCGCGCGCCGAGCGCTAGGTGCGGCGATCCTGAGCACGTCGTGGTCGCTGTCCTCCTTGCGGCTCGGGCTGAGCCCGACCGGTGCGGGGGACGGCTCGGGCGCCGCTGGACGGGAGGCAGAACAGCGTCTTCCAGAGGGAACCCACGGAGGGATGCATCGCGAACCCGGCGAGGCTTTCCCGCTCGTACCGCCACGGCCAGAGGGCGCCCGTGGAGGTACGCATCCCTCTCTCCCGCTAGGCCGGCTCAGCCGATTCCCCTGGCCGGTTCAGGCGGCCGCGTCTGCGCCCCCATCCTTCGGCCCAGCCGCAGCCGCGTTGGGCCCGGCTGCAGCCGCGCTCCGCCTCCCCGCAGGCACCCACGTTGCGCCTATCCACGCCTACCCACGTTCTGGCCGGATGGCAGCTCGGGGCCGAGCCACACAGCCGCACAGAGTTGCCGCATTCCCGTGACAGTGCCGTGACAGACCGCGCGAAAGCCCCGCGCCTTTCTGGGCTACCCTCCCCCGGGCAGTGGGTGGGGGGCGGGCTGCCCTGAAAGCGCCTTGGCGGGTGCAAGCCCGGCCTCGCAGGCCGACCCGCCGAGACCCGCGCAAACGCCCGCTCCAGCCCGCGTGGCGAGCCCTACCTCTCCCCCCCGCTCGCACGCTGTGCGCACCTGGTCGACACGCGCTGCAGCCGGCGCCGTCGTCTGGAACCACGGCGCGGCGAGCGACGACGTCCAGGCCATGCCGGGCGTCGTCAGCCTGCCGACGCTGGTTTCCGTGGGCCTCGTTGCGCTCGGTCGTGCTGTCGCGCAGGCTCGCCGGGCCCGACCGTTGTCATAGGTCGGGAAGGGGCCACTTCGCGTCGCTCGCCGGCAAGGGTCTCGTCCGGGAGGCTTCCACGCTCAGCCTGGGGTTCGTCGCAGGCGCAGGCTCGACGAGGTCGAGTCGCTCGTCAAGCGAGCACTGCCCGACGCGGTCCTCCTCTGTGGACCGCTCCAGCGACAGGCGGCCATCCTCGCGGCTCGAACAGCATGAGCCCGGCACCATTTTCGGCGGCGTCTCTCCCAGCGTGTCCGCGTTCGCGACCGTTGCCGGAACCGAGTTCGACGAGGCGCACGCCCCGGTCCAGTGCCACCCCGACGCGGCTGCTGAGCTACTCGACGACGCGCGCTCAGCCGGAACCGCCGAGCTCGCCCACATCGCCGTGCAGGCATATGCTGCGGCGCTCCTCGCCGGCGCCTGCCTCGGCACGCAATCTGACGACCCGGCACCGCCGCGCGCGTCCTCCGCACCCTGACGACGAACGGCGACTTCGTGATCGACCCCGGCACAGGTCCCAGCGCAATCAACGACTTTCTGTGATTCGCCGCGAACGCGGCGCGAGACGACTGTACCCTGCCGGCGCGGGCTGATTCGCCCGCTCCGGAGGCTTGATTCGCGACTCCACCCCGCCTTCAGGCGGCGGCCAGCACCTTGACGTCAGCCGAGTCGTCCGCGGTGAACGTCTCGGCGATCGCCGAGCTCTGGATCTCGGTCGTGCCGCCGGGTATGCGCAGGTTGCGCGCGACCCGGAAGATCTTCTCGAGCTTCGTCTCAGTGAGCAGCCCTCGCCCGCCATGGATCTGGATCGCCCGATCGGCAATCCGGTACAGGGCCTCCTCGTTGAACATCTTGAGCACGGCGATGTCCCTGCGGCCGCGAATGCTGACCTCGCCGTCGAGCAGCCCTCCGGAGCGCCCGAAGCGGTCGAGCAGCTCCAGCGAGACCGCGCGCATCGCCAGCAGGTCGATATAAGTGTCGGTGAGCATGCCCGCCACGGGCCCGTACTCGATGATCGGCTTGCCGAACGTCTCGCGCTCGCGCGCGTAGGCGAGCGCCCGTTGGGCGCAGTGCTGCGCGAGGCCTGAGCAGAGGCCGCCCCTGCAGCTGCGAATCCAGTTGTAGAGCATCGCGGCAAAGAGCACGCCGTCTCCCTCCGCGCCGATCAGCGCCGAGCCGGGGAGCCTGACGTGGTTGAACGCGAGCTCTCCGGTGAACCCGTCGACCATCAGCGTCTGGGGCACACGCACCCGCTCGACGCCCGGAGCGTCGAGCGGCTCCAGAAACGCACTGATCTCCTCGTGACCGGCTCCCTCCACACGCGCGAAGACGAAGGCCAACTCGACGATCGGCCCACCGGTGACGAAGAACTTGCGCCCGCTCAGGATCCAGTCACCGCCGTCACGGCGGGCCACGCTCGTCATCGCCAGGAAGTCGGAGCCGCCCAACTCCTCGCTGACCGCATTGCAGACATTGACCCTGCCACCCAGGTAGTCATCGAGGTAGGCGGCCTTCGACTCCTCGCTCCAGAACGGAATCAGGTGGTTCGGCCCCTCCGTCCACGAGAGCACCCACTCGGCCCCGTCAAGGCCGTGGAGGAAGACCTCCTCCTGGATGTAGAAGAGGTCGATGAGCCCGAGCTCGAGGCCGCCGTACTCCTCTGGCAGCTACGGGACGTAGAGGCCGGCCTGAGCCGACTCCTGCTGCACCGCGTGCTTAAGCTCGGCGCGGCTGTCGGAGAGACGTCTGTCCGACTCCACGGGCGGAGCGGCCGAGCCGTGCTCCCGCTCATGCTCGGCGACCATCGGCAGGACGACCTGGCCGAGCAGGCGCCGCATGCGCTCGAGCGCTTCCCTCCCCCTCTCGGTCGGGGGAAATCCATTCGAGGGCTCGGGCCGCGCCGGCGGCTGTATGCGGATCGATGACTGCGAGGTCATTGGCGGCGCCTCCCCAGTTGGTCGCTCGCGGCTTGCAGGGGTCGCGCGCGGCTTGCGCGCCTCAGCTCACTCGACGCCCGCGTCGAACTTGAACCCGACACCCTCGAACGTCTCGAGCACCTCGGGCCCGAACTCCGCTAGCGCCTCGGCCATCGCCGGTCGAAACGCGATGTCGTCCATGTTGTGTATCCCGCCGGTGATCAGAACCTGAAGGATCCCGTCGCGGTCACCGACGTTGGTTAAGCCGCGACAGACACCAGGCGGCACCGAGACGGTGTCGAGGCGCTCAAGCGCGGTCTCGTGCTCGCCCTCGTCCCCCCAGTACACCCTGAAACGCCCCTCGAGACAGGTGAACGTCTCGGTCGTCCTGTGGTGCGCGTGGAGCCCCGGTCCCTAGGAGGGTTTGACGAAATACGTTTTGCGCGGTGCTGACCCTCTTCGTGTAGGG
>JAPOVR010000054.1 GCA_026708005.1 Actinomycetes bacterium | reverse complement strand
CCGCGCGCAACGCCTGCGATCAGCTGACCGAGCTCACGTGCGGACCGCACGAGCCACGACGATGTGCCTCAACCCACCGCCGGGGCAGCGGCAACAGGCACCGCTCCTCGACCACCCGGAGGCAAGCCCATTCCCGCCCCTAGGGAACCTCCCCCAGCAGAGCAACACTAAGTAAGGCCTGACCACCGACCCACAACACACCCCTACACGAAGGGTCCCGACCTCGCCCAGCCGGGCAGACCTGCCAAAACTCGAACCCAGGAGCACTCGCCGCGAGTCCCGAACCGAGCCCGATGCCAACGACCTGCCTCCGGTGTTCGTGGCAGGGCTGATGTCAGCGCCATGGCGCGGTTCCCCTTTACGGGTTGTGGCTGGGGTCACAGGCCACGAGAGCGCGGGCATGCTGGTTTCAGGTGCCGGCGGGCAATACCCAGGTGGGGCCGTGGGGGCGGAGCTGGGCTGTGGGTCTGGCGCCAACCCTCGACCGGGGTCTGCGCTTCCCCGAGTTAGAGAGTCCTCGCAGCCTGGTAGCCGGTCACCACCGCTTGCCGTTGAAGCCCTCCCTAGGTAGCGGTTCCTCCTAAGGAGTGTCGTCCCGGTGCGGGGTCGGGGGAGCGCTAGGGGCTCTGGGTTTGCTGTTGAGCAGGGGTTGGATCTCGTCGGCGATCTCCTCCGGGGTGAAGTCAGCTGTGGTGCGCGCGACAGTCCCGGCGAGGGACGGGCTCTGCTCGGTGACCTCTGCTTTTGAGATGTTGTGCCAGACGGGGAGGATCACCTGCTCGTGTTTGCCTTCTGTCTCGAGCGTGGCAAGCCCGTCAAGTTCGTACTGGGGCCAACCTTTCGCGAAGAAAGCGTGGGAGAGAATGACGACACCGAACCGGCTGCGGACAATTCCCCGGTCGATGCTCCGGCGGAGCTTCTTCGCCGAGTGCTTGTTGCGCTCAAGGCCGCAACGAACGTTTCGTCTACCTCAACGGGGCCACGGAAAGGGCCAGCGGCTTCGTTCCACGACTCTCTGATCCTCGCATCATATGCCAGGCCGTCGCCTGCCTGATCTCAAGGTCCCGGTGCAGCTTCATCGAGCTGACGCCCTTCAGGTTCGTGACCATCTGGTAGGCGGCGATCGCCCACTTCTGGTGGCCCAGGTTCGATCCCTCCATCACAGTGCCCTTCTTCACGCTGAAGTAGCGGTGGCAGTCACGGCAGCGATAGAGCATCGTCTTGTGCGTTGCTACGCCGGTGCGGAAGAGCCGCAGTCCGGGCAGTGCTGCTCCTCGAACCAGCGCTTCTGCCGCTCGTTGTCATGGAATCTCTTGACCGCGCACCCACGCGCTCACAGGAGGCTCCGACCTCACCAACCAGGCCGCCGCCCGGCTTGGCCGCGCCGGCAACTCGGCCGCCCGCACCGGGCCCGGCAGCCCCGGATGAACCGGTACACCGGGAGCTTCAACGGCTAGCTGCGGGACGAGCTACTAGACCACGAGATGTTCTACACTCCTTGGGAAGCGCGGACCCTGGTCGAGGGCTGGTGCCAAACCCACAGCTAGCCTCCACCCTACAGCTCCCTCGGGTATCGCCCATCAACACCTGAAACCACCACGCCCGCACCCGCCCAACCCACCACCACAATCCCAAAGAAGACCTGCATCGCAACACTGCCATAAGCCCTGTTCCAGAGACCGGGAGCAGCAGGTCAGCTCAGCATGCGATGGCTTCTTGGTCGTTGAAGTCCTTCGTGCCGCGCGCTCGGGCTCAAGCGCGACGTGCTCATCGACATACCGAGACCGCGGCCCATGGATGCGCTGAGGCCGTTTCACACCCGACCGCGATCCGTGCAAGGATGCTCGGCATGAAGGTCGGCTTCATCGGCATGGGACGCATGGGCGTACCGATGGCGCAGAATGTCCTGCGGGGCGGGCACGAGCTCACGGTGTACAACCGCACCCGCGAGCGGTGCCGCCCGCTGGCCGAGGCAGGCGCCTCGGTCGCGGAGAGCTCCGCCGAGCTCGCGGCGGGGGCCGAGGTCGTGATCACCATGGTCGCTGATCCCCCGGCGGCCCGCGCGGTGCTTACCGGCCCAGACGGGGTTGTCGGCGCTCTCAGCGCGGGCTCGACAGTCATCGAGATGAGCACGATTGGCCCGGTCGCCGCGCGGGAGCTGGCCGCCGCGGCTGCGGACTGCGGTGTGGGATTCCTCGACGCGCCCGTTTCGGGCAGCGTTGCGTTCGCCGAGAGCGCCCAGCTGACCGCGATGGTGGGCGGGGACGCGGCAGCGCTCGAGCGGGTCCAGCCGGTGCTCGAGACGATGACGAAGGCGCACTTCCACCTTGGGCCATGCGGCGCCGGCGCCGCCATGAAGCTCGCGGTGAACGGCATCATCGCCGTCCTGAACCAGTCGATTGCCGAGGCGCTGGCGCTGGCGCAGGCGGGCGGGATCGAGCCCGAGGACGCCTACGAGGTGCTCAAGAACAGCGCCATCGCCGCGCCCTACATCCACTACCGGGAAGGGGCCTACCTCAACCCTGCGGGCCAGCCGCCGGGGTTCACGCCAGATCTCATGCGCAAGGACCTGGGTCTCGCCTTCGAGCTGGCAGCCGAGGCGAGCGTGGCGCTGCCCGCCGCCGCTGCGGCCGACCTCGTCCTCTCGATCGCGCTGGGCCTCGGCTACGGCGATGAGGACATGGCGGTCGTGGCGCACGTCGTTCGAGAGCTCTCGGCCATCGGCTCGCCTGGGTGAGGTTTCCAGCCCGACATGGCCCGCTTGCGGCCCGCTGCGTCAGGTCTCCTGGAAGATCTCGAGCTGGATCCCGTCGGGATCCTTGAAGTACGCGGTGGCGCAGCCGGACAACGGTCCCTCGTCGATGTGCACCGGCGGCGATGAGAACTCCACCCCTGCCTCTCGCAGGCGCTCGCAGGCGGCCTCGACGTCGGCAACCTCGAAGCAGACGTGGGTGGCTCCCACGTCGCAGTTGCGACGGTCGTAGTCCTTCCCACGCGGCTGCTCGTACTCGAGCAGCTCAAGCACAGTGTTGCCCAGGTCGATAAACGCGTACGCCAGCACCGCGTTCGGAACGCCCAGCAGCCGCGAGGTCTCCTCGCCTTCGGCTCTCGCGGTGAAGCGGGGCTCGAGGCCGAACATCTCGCGGTAGAAGGCGAGCGAGCGCTCCAGGCTGCGCACCGGCACGCCCACGTGCTGAATGCCTCTCAGTGGTACTCGCATAGCTACTCAACCTCCTCGCTGAGCTCGAGGCCCCGCCGTTGTACGTGAATGCGGCTTGCCTCGGGCGGCTGCGCCCGCTTCCCCTGAGGCGCAAGCTGCTTGCCGAGGGTCGGGCGGCTGTCCAGCTTACGCGAGCTTGGCTGGCCGCTGACCTGCTCGCGCAGGCTGACGCGCTTCCCCGGATTCCAGTCACGGGCTGCTGCCTGCTCGCTCGGGCTCATCGTCGGCCGCTCAGCCCGGATCTCGCGCGCTCGCAACGTGCCTGACCAGGTCGGTGAGCCCGTTCTGCAGCACGGTCAGGTCGGTGCCGAGCGCGACGGCGCCGTACCCGCGGCGGAGCTGGCGCAACGCGAGCTCGGAGGTGCCCGCGACCACGCCGGTCGGGATGCCCGCGTCGGCGCACGCGCGCAGCACCTGCGCCTCGGCGTCGGCGAACGCGTCGCTCTCGTAGTCTCCGATGGCGCCGAGCGCGTGTGAGAGATCGGCGAAGCCGAGCCAGACCGCATCGACGCCCGGCGTCTGACAGATCTCCTCGGCTCCGGCGACCCCCTCCATGTCCTCGATCATCGGCACGCAGACGGTGTTCGCGTTCGCGACCGCCGCGAAGTCGGAGAGCAAGAGCCGCGTCGATCCATAGCCGTCGTGCGGGCAGCCGAAGGCGACGTTTCGTAGCCCCTGCGGCGCGAACTTCGCGTAGCTGACCAGCTCCGCCGCCTCCCGCTCGCTCGTCACGTGCGGAACGATCACGCCGTCCGCGCCGAGATCGAGGACCCGGCCGATCGTGTTCCTGTTCAGCTCGGGCACCCTCACGAGCGCCGGCAGCGAGGTGCTGCGCGCGCCGGAGAGCATCGTACCCACGTCCCGATACGAGAACGCCGAGTGCTCCATGTCGATGACCCCGAAGTCGAGCCCCGTCGTCGCCAGGACCGGCCAGGTGCCTGCCATCGCAAACTCCCAGACGAACAGGCCGAGCGGTGGGTGCTTGCCTCGAAACAGCTCGCCGGCGATCGGCTCGGTTCTCGGGCCTTTGGCCTCAGAGGTCAAGATGCAGCTCCTTGATGCCGTGGGCGACGCGCTCTTGGCGCCACTCGATCTGCTGGTCGGGCATGGACATCTCCGGAAACCGCTCGACTATCGTTCCGATCGCCACCTGCCCCTCGACCACCGCAAGCGGCGCGCCGAGGCAGTAGTGGACTCCGAAGCCGAACGCCATGTGCTCGTTGGGCGATCGGGTGATATCGAGGCGGTCGGGGTCAGGGAACCGCTCGGGGTCGCGGTTTGCGGCAACGAGCGAGAACGTCACCACCTGGCCCTTTCGAATGACCTTGTCGGCGATCTCGATGTCCTCCTTGGCGATCCGGGTGAAGTGGTTGAGCGGCGGCTCGTAGCGAAGCAGCTCCTCGACGGCGCTGATGATCAGCGAGGGGTCGCTGTGCAGCAGCTCCAGCTGGTCGGGGTGCTGAAGCAGCGTCATCAGCCCGCTCGACATCAGGCTGGTCGTGGTCTCGTGCGCAGCGATCATCAGCGTCACGGCAGTCTGGATCAGCTCGTTCTCGCTGAGCCACTTCTCCTCTTCCTGCGCGGCGATCATCCGGGTGATGAGGTCGTCGCGGGGCTCGGCTCTCCGCTTGGCGATCAGGTCGCTCAAGAACCCCCTCAGCGCGATCACGCTCTCCTGCATGACGAGCGCGCTCTCGAGCGTGGGCGTCGAGCCGAGAATTGGGTTCACGTCGTCGCACCACTGCTTGAACCGCAGCCGGTTCTCGACGGGCACGCCGACGATCTCGCTGATCAAGATCAGCGGCAGCGGGAACGCCAGCTCCGAGACGACCTCGATCCGGCGGTTGGCCTGCGCGGGCTCGAGCAGCTCGTCCACGAGCTCCTGGACACGCGGCCGCAGACCTTCCGCGACCGGCGGCGTGAAGGACACGTTGAGCAGGCGCCGCAGGCGTGTGTGGTCGGGTGGGTCGGTGTGGATGAGGCCGGTGGAAAAGTGCATGTACAGCGGCTGCAGCTGCTCGCGGTCGGCCTCGGGGAGCCGGTCGAGCAGGGCCGCCACCCTGCCGACGCTCGAGAGGCGCTTGTCGCGCAGCGCGGCCGCGATGTCCGCATGCCGCGTCAGCACCCAGCTCTGCAGGGAGTCACTCCAGTGCACCGGGTCGTACGCGCGCAGCTCGTGGTAGAAGGGGTGGAGGTTCGACGCGAAGTCGGGGTCGAGGAAGTAGCTGTCGAGCTCGGCTGCCGCGGACTTGCTGGTCACTGTCTCACCTCTTCCCATGGACGGCGCAGGCGGCGGGTCGGGGGAGCAAGCCACCGGCTCGGGCGTGGCGCCCGAGGGCGTCGTACTCAGGAGCCGCTGACTGCTGTGGTCGTCGGGCCATGTCTAGACGAGCACCATCCCTCCATCGACGTGAATCGACTGCCCCGTGATGTAGTCGGAGTCGCTGGAGGCGAGGAAGGCGGCGAGGCCGACGATGTCGTCAGGCGTCGACACCCGGTCGAGCAGGATGCTCGCCGAGAACTCCTCCATCGCCTGACCGGGCCGATCGGTCTCGCCGAGCGCGAGAAACTCCTCGTCGAGCTGCTGCCAGAGCTCGGTATCGACGACGCCGGGGCAGAAGGAGTTGACCGTGATGCCGTGCTTGCCGAAGGTGCGCGCGCCGGCCTGGGTGAGCCCAACCACCGCGAACTTGCTGGCGCAGTAGTGCGGGTTCGGGGGGTAGCCCTGCTTGCCGGCGATCGATGCCGTATTGATGATCTTGCCTCCCTCGCCTCGGTCGATCATCACGCGGGCGGCCTCCTGCATGCACATGAGAACACCGAGGCCGTTCACGTTCATGATCCGGTGCCAGTCGTCCTCCTCGATATCGAGAAACAGCTTCACCTCCGAGACGCCGGCGTTGTTGAAGATGACGTCTAGGCGCCCGAACGCCTCCACCGTCGCGCCGATCATCCCCTTGATGCTCGCCCGGTCTGCGACGTCGCAGGCGCACGCGAGCGCCGTTCCCCCCTGATCCTTGATCTCGCGTGCGACGCCCTCGGCCGAGGCCGCATCGACATCGGCGATGCAGACGCTTGCGCCCTCCTGGGCCAGGCGGGTGGCGATGCCCCGCCCGACCCCTCGCCCGGCGCCGGTGACGATGCACGACTTCCCTGCGAGTCTTCCTGCCATTCTCAACCTCCCGATGTTGTGGAGCTCCCGTTCCTCCCGGCCGCGGCTTGGCTGCGGAGATCGAGATTCTCCTCGCGCGCGAGCCGCTCGACCAGCCGGGCCGAGATCCGGGCTGTGCTGGCGAGCCCAGCCGGGTCGACGAGCGAGCGGTCGTCTCGTACCGTGTGGTAGTAGGGCACACCGAGCGCCGATTCGATCGCCAGGCAGGCGGGAACGCCCGCCTCGACGAACGGCGCATGGTCAGAGCCCGGCCGAGTGCGTGCGTCGATGACTTCCTCAGGCTCCCAGCCTTCCATGCGCGCTGTGCGGACTGCGAAATCCCGCATGGACTCGTCTGCGTAGATCGAGCGGCTCCCGGGGTAGACGCTCGAGACCCCGTCGAGGTTCACCATGCCGACGATGTCGCGCAGTGACTCGGCATGCGCGGCCGTGTACGCCGTCGATCCCCACAGGCCGATCTCCTCGAGGGCGAAGCCAACCGCCACGACCGTCCGTTTCGGCGGATGCCGTGCCTCGAGCTCGTGCCGCGCGATCTCGAGGAGGCAGGCGAGGCCCGCCCCGTTGTCCCAGATCCCCGGCGACTCGGCCTGGCTGTCGTAGTGCGCGCCCACGACCACCTGCTCATCCGTTGTGCCGGGGATCTCGCCAAGGACGTTGTGGGCCTCGCGCTCGCGGTAGCGGGCGGCGTGCTCGACCCGAAGCGTCACGGGCCCTGCGGCGGCGATTGTCGAGACCAGCTCCCAGCCCGCTCCGGCCTCGATCGTGACGCCAGGGTAGGGCAACGGGCGTCCCCGCCAGGGCGGCTCGAGCGGAGGGCGGTAGAGCATCGCGGCGTGGTTGGTGATCAGGCCGTCGCTCGCGTCGCTGATAACGACGACCGCGGCGACGTCTCGATCCTTGAGCAGAGGCGTGACGTAGAACGGGAAGCGGCCGCTCGTGACCACGACCTTGCCGGCGAGCGCGACACCGAGGCGATCGAGGCGTTGGAGATCATCGGCTGAGCCCCCGCCGATGTAGACGGCTTCCCCCTGTGCGGCGGTCGAGGCCGAGTACTGGAGCGGGCGGCACGCAAGCTCACGCGGCTCGGGGCATAGAGCGCGGCAGCGGGCCTCGAGCGGCTCGTAGCCGAGGTAGGAGAACGGCTCGAGTCGCACCTCGGCCAGACCGAGCCGTGCGAAGCGCCCGAGCAGGTAGTCCCGGCAGCGCGCCTCGCCCGGCGAGCCCGCGAACCGGTTGCCGATCTCCTCGATGTCGTCGAGCGACCGCGCGATCTCGCGGGGATCGAGGCCGGCTCGCGCCGGCGTCGTCAGCATCGCACTCACCGGCGGGCTCCCTCGCCCGGCATGACGACCGCGCGCCCGGCGATGCGGCCGTCGCGCAGGTCGTCGAGCGCATCGTTCACGCTGCGCAGCGGATAGGTGGTCACCTCGCCGCCGATGCGCCCCTCCTCGGCAAGCGAGACGACCGCGCTCAGGTACTCGGCGGTGCCCCCTGAGAGGAGCGCCGTGAACGTCGCCTCCGCCGGCAGCGTGCGGAAGCCCATCGGGATCGAGCCGCCCCCCGCGCCGATCAGCACGACGGTCCCACGGGTCGCAACGACGGCTGCCGAGAGAGCGAGCGACTCGTCTGAGCCCACGAAGTCAAGCACCGCCGGTGCACCCTCCCCGCCGGTGTGCGCTCTGATCTCGGCGGCCGCGTCGGGTGACGCAGCGACGCCGCGCCGAGCTCCCAGCTCGGCCGCGCGGGCAAGGCGTTCCTCACGCACGTCCACGGCGATCACCTGGGCGCCGGCGACGACCTGAGCCAGCTGGACGGCGTACTCGCCCAGACCACCGATCCCGATGATCACGATGGTCGGGCGGTCCGGCAGGGTGTCGCGCACCCGCGCGAGGGCTCGGTACGGCGTGAGCGCTGCGTCCGCGAGCGGTGCGGCCGCGACCGGGTCGAGTCCACTGAGCGGCACGAGCCGGTGCTCGTGCGGAACGAGGACGTACTCGGCAAACCCCCCGTCCTCCATGGCGCCGGTAATTGACGCGCTTGGGCAGAGCTCGTGGTGACCCTCTGCGCACCGCAGGCAGTTGCCGCAGCCGGTCACGCAGAGCACGACGACGGGGTCATCGAGCCGCACGTTCGTGGCCTTCGGCCCGAGCTCGTGCACCCAGCCGGCAATCTCATGCCCAAGGGTTACAGGCGGCCGCAGGAACTCGCTCTCGACCGGATCGTCGAGCAGGTGCAGGTCTGAGTGGCACACCCCCGCGCCGGCGACCCGAACGAGCACCTGAGCGCCATCGGGCTTCGGGATGGGCACGTCTTCAAGCCGGAGGCGCCTGTCTCCTTCGTGAAGGCGTGCCGCCAGCATCGCCGGACGCTATGGGTCCACGGGCGATGTGGCTGAGGCCGATCGCGAGGAGCTGTCTGGTCTCGACCAGCCTGAGAGCCGCGCCGGCGTGAAACCACCCATCTAGGCCTCGCTGGTCACGACCGCCGCCTCGGGGCGTCCCGGTCCGAGGATGAGGCTGCCTGAGTCGGGGTCAAAAAGGTAGATGCGCCCAGGGTCGATCGTCAGTTGGAGGTTGTGGCCGATGCGCGAGCTGCTCTTCGCGTTGATCCGTGCCGCGAACATGGGAACATCCCGGCCGTGCACGAGGTCGACCTCCGCGAACTCGCCGCCAGCGAGCGCGCTTGAGACGTCGTCACGGCGCACGGGCTTCGCGTCGACGGCGAAGACCACCTCGGCGTCAGACCCGAGGTCCTTGCGCACGGTCACGGCGACCGGGAGCTTGGGCCAGCTCGGGTCGAGCGCGAAGGCCTCGTCCTCGAAGTCGGCCGGCCGCACCCCCACGATCACCGAGCGGCCTTCGAGGCTCGCGCCGGGCACCGGCACCTCAGCCTCGCCGACCGTCACGGTGCCGTCGGTGACCTGCGTCTCGACGAGGTTGATCGGCGGTGACCCGATGAAGGCCGCCACGAACAACGATACCGGGCGCTCGTAGAGGCCGCTCGGCGTATCGAGCTGCTCGATGTTGCCGTCCCGCATGACCGCGACGCGCTCGCCGAGGCTCATCGCGTCGACCTGGTCGTGGGTGACGAACACCGTCGTCGTTCGCAGGCGCTGGTGGAGCTGGGCGAGCTCGGTGCGCGTCGCGGTGCGGAGGTTCGCATCGAGGTTCGAGAGCGGCTCGTCCATAAGGAACGCGCGCGGCTCGCGCGCGATCGCCCGGGCGAGCGCGACCCGCTGGCGCTCACCGCCGGAGAGCTGTCCGGGCCGCCGGTCGAGCAGCTCCTTCAGACCCAGCATCTCCGCGAGCTCGTCGACTTTCGCGGCGATCACGTCCTTCGGAACCTTGCGCCGTTTCAACCCGAAGCCGATGTTGTCCCGCACCCTCAGTTGCGGGTAGAGCGCGTAGTCCTGGAAGACCATGGCGACGTCCCGGTCCCGAGGCCGCCGATTGGTCACGTCGTCCTCGTCGAGGTAGACCCGCCCGGCGTCGGCCTGCTCAAGGCCGGCGATGATGCGAAGCAACGAGGTCTTGCCGCTGCCGGATGGCCCGACCACAACGAAGAACTCGCCGTCCTCGATTTCGATGCTGACGTCGTCGAGCGCGACGACTTTCTCCTTGCGGCCGAAGACCTTGCGCGCGTTCTGGATCGTGATACTGCTCATCGCGAGAGTCTCCTCCTCGTCTATCCCTTCACGGCACCGAGCGTCAGACCGCGGACGAAGTAGCGCTGGATGAAGAGGCCCAAGATTAGGACAGGGGTCGCCATCAGCAGCGAGAACGCGGACATCTCGCCCCAGAGCACATCGTTGGCGATTGTGAACGACGGCAGCTGGACGGCCGCGGTGATCGACGCCGACGTCTGTGTGATGAACAGGCCGATCAGGAACTCGCTCCAGATGTAGATCCAGACGAAGACCCCGGTCGCGAGCAGGCCCGGGACCACGAGCGGGAGGACGACGCGGAAGAGCACCGACCACCGGCCGCAGCCGTCGGTCATCGCGCTCTCCTCGATAGCCGTCGGGATCTCGAGGAAGTAGCCGCGCATCATCCAGACGACGAACGGGGTGTTGATCGCGATGTACGGGAGGATGAGGCCCTGGTAGGTATCGATCCAGCCGATCTCGCGAATCAGGAGGAAGACCGGGATCACGAGCGCGACCGGCGGCAGGATCCGCTGCGAGAGGAACCAGATCGACCAGACATCGCCTCTCCGACGCAGCCGTGCCAAACCGTAGGCGGCGGCCGTCCCGAGCACCATCGAGGCGCTCGTTGCGCAGATCGCGACGATGAAGCTGTTGAGGAGCGCGCGGTACCCGGCGTTGAATCCGGAGATATTCCGGAAGTGCTGGAGGTTCGAGTCCGACGAGAACCACACGGGCGGGATGTCGAAGTACTCGCCAGGAGGCTTGAGCGCGACGCCGACGATCCAGACCATCGGGATGATCACCGCGGCAGCGAGCGCTGAGAGCACGAGGAAGATGCCGGCATCCCGGACGAGCTTGCGCGTTCTGCCGCCGCCGGTGACCATCAGATGCGCTTCTTCTCGGCCGTTTGGCGCTTGAGGATTCCCATCAGCACGAACCCGATCGGGATCGCCAGCGCAAGGAGGAAGATGAAGGCGGTCGCGGCGGCGACGCCCGGCCGCCCGAACTGCGCGAGCTTCGTGATGTAAAAGACCATGGAGTAGGTCGAGGTCCCCGGCCCGCCCTGCGTGATCGAGAACACCGTCGGGAAGAAGTTGGCCGACTCGAGCAGCCGCAGGATCACGACCACGGTCAGCACCGGCGTGATCGCCGGGAGGATGACCGTGCGGAAGGTCACCCACCAGCGCGCGCCGTCGACCGCCGCCGCCTCTCGAAGCTGGACGGGGACGGCGGTGAGCCCCGCTAACATGATCACGAAGACGAACGGCGTCCACTGCCAGATCTCGACGATGATGAGGGTGATGAACGCCGTTTCGGCCGAGCCGAGCCAGTTGACGCGGGCGTCCCCCGGCACGAGAAAGCTCACGATCTCGTTGACGATGCCGGCCGGGAACTGGAACATCTGCAGCCACATGTAGCCGACGACGATCGGCGCGATCAGCATCGGCAAGAGGTAGATCGGGAAGAACAGCCGCTGCAGGCGCATCCGCGACTCGACGACGAGCGCGAGGCCCAGCCCGATGACCATCTGTGCAGGAACGACAATCGCCACGAAGATCGCCGTCCTCGCTGCGGCGGAGCGGAAGATCGGATCGTTCAGCACCTCGGTGTAGTTCTTGACGCCGTTGCCGGGGTGGTCGGGGATGAACGGCTCCCACAGGTGGAAGCTCACCCAGAGCGCGTAGATCAGCGGGAAGATCCCGAAGCCGAGTACGACCAGCACGGCAGGCAGGAACATCAGGCGCAGGTCGCGCGTGTCCCGCTGCTCGACGCCGGGCTCCCGCCTGCGTGGCCAGAGACGCCGCCGCAGCGAGACGGTAGCCGTGCCGCCAGGTCCTGCCCCTACGGGCCCGGAATGTGATTTGCCGATCAGCCTCATGCGATTGTCGCCGGGTGCCGGGCCATGCCGGCTTCAGGGCACGAGTGGCGCAGCAGCGACGTCGCTGCCGCGCCACTCGTCCGGGGCTCGGTCAGAGCTCCTGGCCCGGTCTTCGCGCCTACGCTATCTGGAGCTAGCCACCTCGCAGCTCCTGTACCTGTGCCTGGTACTCCTGGTAGGCCCTTGCCTGGTTTTCACGGCCCACGCGGTCAGTGATCGAGTCCCACTGCTCGGCCGCCGTGTCGAGCGCCTCCTGTACCGGCGTGCCCGTGTAGGCGGCTGTGGCCGCCTGGTCGATCGCGACCAGGTACTCCTGAGCAGCGAACCACTTCGGCTCCATCGACAGGACGTCCAGCGTTCGCCGGAACGCATCCATGTGCTGGTCTGCGTTCGCGTACAGATCGCTGTGCTCGTCCATCGTGGAGAACCGCGTCGTCCACTTCGAGAGCGAGTAGGGCGGTCCCGAGACGTCCGGATAGACGTCGGGAGCGGTCGCCCACGCGAGGAACGCGAACGTGAGCTCGGGCTTCTCGCTTGTTGCGGAGATTGCGGTTGTGTAGCCGATCACGTTGGCGTTTCCGCCCGGCGGGATCTCGAGGAGGAAGTTTCCTTCGACCCCGGACACCGGCACGAACGACAGCGCCTCCGAGAACGCTTCGCCACCTGGCGATGCCCAGCGAGCGAACGGGGAGAACTCGACGTTCATCCCGAGCGAGCCCTCGATGAAGTCGGTCCAGACACGGCCCGGATCGATCGTGTTCGCGCCGGGCGGACCTGCGTCGAGGTAGCCTTTGAGGGATTCGAGCGCATCGACCCCGCATGGTGCGTTGATGATGGCGTTCATGTCGGCGTCGAAGTACTCGGCGCCGCAGAACTCGTCGCTATTGAACGCCTGAAAGAACCAGAAGTACGCCTGGCCACCACCAGCAGCGTGCAGCGCTCCGTAGACGTCCGGTGCGAGCTCGTCGGTCAGGAACTGCGCGATCTGCCCGTACTGCTCCCACGTCTTGGGCGGGCCCAGCGCGTACCCGAACTGCTCCTCGAACTTCGCGGCGAGCTCAGGGTCGCCGAAGAGATCCGAGCGGTAGTAGGTCACGAGGCCGGCAGCGTCGACCGGGAAGCCCCACTGCTGCCCGTTCCAGGAGGACACAGCGGTCACGCCAGCGGGCGCGAAGTCGGCCAGCTCCGCCTGCATCTCGGGCGTGTTCAACATCGAGCCGATGAGCGACTCGAAGTCGTAGAGCGCTCCACCCTCGACGAGATCGGGCAGCCAGTTGTAGAAGACGTAGGCTGCGTCGATCGAGCCGGGGGCCTGCGAGGCCGCGATCAGGGCCTGGAACTGCTCGGTGAATGGAACCTCGATGATGTTGACCTTGACGCCGGTCAGCTCCTCGAAGAGTGGCGCGACGTCCTGCCTCCACACAAGCGCCTGCAGTCCGCCCTCGACCTGGAAGTTGATCGTCTCGCCGGCGAACTGCTTGGCGAACTCGAGCATTGCGCTCGACGTCGCGTTGCTCGCCGACGTGACCGGCCCAACCTCCTGTGGCGGTGGTGGTGGCGGCGGCGGCGGGGGCTCGGTCGGTGCCGGCGGTGGTGGTGGCGGCGGTGGCGGCGGCTCGGCCGGTGGCGCTGGCGGCGGCGGTTCAGCCGTTTCGCCGTCGCCTCCGCATGCTGCCACGAGCACACCGATGACGAGCGCCAGAAGCGCGAGCACCGCTACGCGGCGCAGCCGCCGCCCGTCGTGCCCTCGGTAGGTGAGCTGTCTCATAGTGCTTCTCCTCCTCCTCATTCGTTCTGGGAACGTGGTGGTTGATCTCAACCGTTCAGACGACTGCTTCCGCAGGTAGGTTAGTGTGATTTCCGGCCTCCTTCTCGTCGTGGATCGCGCTGCTGCCTCGGCGTCTCGCGGTTTGCCTCCCTGTCTGAGCCCGCGGGTGGACTGTCTGACCTCGGTCGTAGGCGATGAGCTCCCGGCCGCCGCGGTCGGTGACCACGAACACCCGCTCGTGGTTGAACGAGCCGAGCCCGGGTTCGTACTGCGAGACCTCGAGCGCGATCACCATATTCTCCTCGAGCAGCAGGTCGGACGGTTCGTCCACGCAGTCGTCCTGGATCCGCAGCCCGTTGTCTGCCATCACGATCGGGTAGTCCCGCACATCGAGACCAAGCCCGTGCCCGCTCGGCGCGAACGCGTCGTGCACTCCTGACGCTTCGAGTGCATCGATCATCGCGCGGTGGGTCTCTGATGCGCGAGCGCCTGCGACGAGCTCCCGCGCCCCCGCGTCGATGCAGGAGCCGAGGCTCTCGAATCGCTGGGAGACGCCCGGCGATGGCTCGCACATCGTGAACGTCGAGCCGGCGTCGGAGTAGTAGTGCTCATAGACGCAGCCCCAGTCGACGTTGGCAACCTCGTCCTCCGCGAGGACATGGGAGGGATTGGTCGTGATGCCGAGGCCCGAGGCGCCAAAGAGCAGGTGGTCGAGCTCGGCGCCCTCGTCTGCAAGCCTCGTGCGAAACTCGTCGACGAGCTGGCCGAGCCGATCGCCTGGCCGTGCCCCTCGAAGCGTCTCGTGCACCGCCTCCTCCGCGATTGTGGCTGCCGTGGCGAGCAGCTCGATCTCGTCCGTGGTCTTGACCGCGCGGATCAGCCGAAGAACGTTCGTGCAGTCCAGGAGCGCTGCGCCCGGCAGCGCCTCGGCCAGCGCATCCCGCCGAGCGTATGTGAGAGCGCCGAGCTCGACGCCCAAGCGCTCCTTGTGCAGACCGCGAGCGCCGAGCGCGTGGGCGAGCGCTACGGTCGGCGTCTCGTGCTGCGCGCCGCTCAGCACCTCGGCGATGCGCTGCTCCGGCGTCGACCAACCCTCACGCTTGGGGGAGGCGGCAAGCGGCAGCTGACCGAAGACGTGCAGCTCGACCGACTCGAGGTTGGCCGCGTTCATCGCGAGGAACGAGCTGACGACGAGGATGGCCGGGCCCTCGAGCGGGAGCACGGCATAGCCGGGGAAGACCAGCTCGTCTGAGCCGCCCGGGTTCACCATGTAGTCCTTGAACAGCGGATCGAGCCACCAGCGGTAGCCGGTCAGGTACGCGATGTTCACCGGCGAGGCCGCGACGATGGCGTCGAGGCCGTGCCGCTCCATGAGCTCCTTCGCGCGGGCCTCGCGCAGCGGGACGAAGGGGCTCATGGCACGGCCGTCACCCGGTAGAGGGGCTCGCGGCTCTCGGCGATCCGCTTCACCTGCTCGGCCACGAGCTGCGCGCGCCGCCGCGAGAGCTCTCTCGTGACGACGCCGTTGTGCGGGGTCGCGATGACCGTGTCCAGCTGCAGCAGCGGGTGCGATGGCTCGACGGGCTCACCCGCGATCGCATCGAGACCCGCTCCGGCGAGCCGACCGCTCTCGAGGGCGTCGAGGAGCGCCGCATCGTCGACGAGATCGCCTCGGGCGACGTTGATGAGGTACGCCGTTGGCTTCATCAGCGCAAGCGCCCGCTCGTCGATCAGGTGCCGCGTGTCCGCGGCCAGCGGGACGTGCAGCGAGACGTAGTCAGCCTCCGCCAGGACCCGATCGACCTCGTCGGCTCCGCCGAAGAACTGAATCCCGAGCGCCTCGCGCGCCTCTTCGGGTACCTCGACGGTGTCGACCGCGATCACCTGCATCCCCAGCGCGCTCGCCCGGTGGACGAGCGCGCGCCCGCTCGCGCCGAGCCCGATCAACCCCAGGGTCTTCCCATAGAGCTCGGTGTTCATCGGGAGGTTCAGCACGCGCTCCTCGAAGCTCCGCCGGCTCTCGAGGAGCTTGCGTGAGAGCGCCAGCATCAAGAGCAGCGCGTGCTCGGCCATCGGGATTGCGGTCGAGACGGGCCCTGGCATGTTTGCGAGCGGCATTCCGCGCGTGAGGAAGTCGGCAATGTTCACGTGGTCGAGTCCCGTGGCCGTTACCTGCCAGAGCCTCACGCCGGCCGCCACCCCGGCATCGATCATCTCGGGCGTCTGGTACACGCCGCCGTGCTCGACGACGACGTCGATGCCGCTGAACTGGCTCTCGAGCGGCCTGTCGAAGTCGTACAACGAGACTGTGCACAACTCGCCCGCGGCCTCGAGAAGGTCCCCGTAGTAGGGCTCGAGCATCGGCTCGGACGCGATGTAGAGGACGTTCATCGCCATCCCGTCAGGCCCGTGTCGTTCCAATGGTGGACAGCCACGTGTCCTGGTCGCGTAGAACCGTACTCATGGCAACTGATCACATCGAAGTCAAGACGGCGGTCGCAGGTGCCTCAGCGGTCTCCCAGCACCTCGACCTGGAGCGCGGGATCCGCGGCGGGCACGGACGATTCGGGCAGGCCGAGCTCCCGCCGCACGATGTTCGCGCCCTGGGCGATTGCAGCCGCCTTGTAGAACGCGATGCTGCGGTTGCAGCCCTGGCGGCCGAAGCCGCAGTCGGAGCTCAAGATCAGGTTCTCCGCGCGAACGTGCTCGAGCGCGCCTCGCACGTCGCGCGCGACCTCCTCGGCCGTCTCGACCTGCAGGCTGCGGTGGCTTACGACACCAATCGCGAGCTTGGTGTCGGTCGAGTTCCTGTAGCGGGCGAAGGCCTCGAGGTCAGCCTGGTCGCGGTCTTTCATCTCCACCGTCAGCACGTCGACGTTCAGCCGCTCGAGGTAGATCTCGACGGCCTCGTCCAAGTAGCGCGTGGTCTCGAACACCCGCTGCATGTTCGGGTTGCCAAAGCAGGTGTGCACCCAGACCTCGACCTCGTCGAGGCCCTCGACCTCGCGGTTGAACGCCTCGATGAGGAAGTCGAGATCCTCGGAGTCGTACGGGTACTCGAAGAAGTGGAAATTCGGCTCCTCCACCTGGATGACCTTGCAGCCGGCGGCCGCCAGCGACCGCAGCTCGCTGTTCATGGCCACCGACAGGTCCCACAGGAGCTCCTTGCGCTTGTCGGTCAGGTAACGCTCGACCCGCGGCTCGGCGAGCAGCGCGAGCGCCTGGGCCGAGACGGTGCCGAACTTGACGGGCTGCTTGGCTCGCGCCTGCGCGAGGCGCCAGATCCGCGCGTACTCGAGGTTGTCCCGGCTGGGCTCGACGTCGGCAACCACGTGCGGCCCGCGCCAGCCGGTGAAGATCTCGTGCAGGATCGTCCCGGGCGGATAGGCGTGCTCGAGGTCCCAACGATCGGCGGGAGGTGCGTGGTCGCCTTCCATGCCCTCGAGACGCTCGAGCGGGTAGTGGACCCAGGAGCGGCCAAAGAAATCCTCGTCGCAGTAGAAGTCACCCGTCGTCACGATGTCGAGCCCGGCTCGCTCCTGATCGCTGACGACGACGGCCAGCGCGTCCGAGAACTGCTCCCGGAACGTGAGCTCCATCATGGCCGTCGACAGCGGGCGCCCCCACGCGCCGACGTTGAACCACCGTGGGCGCGGCCACGAGCCCGTGACCGTTGTGGGCAGGATGACGTCCTTCGTCACCGTGAACACGTGAGCTGCCTCAGTCTCGGGTGAAGTCGCCCGATAGGTCGAGATCTCCCATCGGCGGCGTCTTCCCCTGGAGGTTCCAGGCGCCATCGACGTGGAGGACCTCGCCGCTCAGGAAGGCCGACTGATCAGAGGCGAGGAAGATGAGCGGCCCGACGTAGTCGCTCGGCAGGCACATCCGGCCGAGCGGGATGATCTTTCCCCAGGTCTCGTCCTGGTTGGGGTCGTACTCGAGCGAGCGAGCGGTCTTCGTCGGGCCCGGCGCGATCGCGTTGACGCGCACCGTCGGCGCGAGCTCGTAGGCGAGCTGGGCGGTGAGCGCCTCGATGCCGCCCTTGCTCATCGTGTACACTGAATGCCACTCGATCTGGAGCCTCACGGCGCACGTGCTGATGTTGATGATCGAGCCGCTGCCCTGCTCGAGCATGTGCCTGGCCGCCTCGGTGCTCGCGAAGAACGTACCGCGCATGTTCGTGTTGACGACGTCGTCGAAGTCCTTGTCGGTGACGTCGAGCGCGGGGCCGAAGCGTGTGCGCGCCGCGTTGTTGACGAGCACGTCGATGCGCCCGAGCTGCTCGACGGTCTCGTTGACAAGAGCGCAGGCGCCAGGGCCGGAGCTGACGTCGCCGCTCAGGGGGATCGCCCTGCCGCCGGCGTCGGCGATCGACGCGCAGGTCTGCTGTGCACCGGCCGCGTCATGCTTGTAGTTCACGGCCACGGAGGCTCCCTCCGCGGCAAGCCCGCGAGCCAGCTCGCTGCCGATGCCCTTGCTGGCGCCGGTGACGAGGGCAACCTGGCCGTCGAGTACACCCATCAGGCCGCCGTCCTCGAGCGCCGCCGGCTCGGGTCGAGCCAATCAGGGCCGGGTGGGTGTGGGTCTTGCATGGCGCGGTACCTCCGGGTTGCGGCAGCCGGGCGCGACCGCGCGCCGGCTCACTGGTCTGGCCACCGTACCGCGGGCGGAAAACGTTTTCAACGCCGAGTCAGGCCGAGGCGAAAGCGGGTGCGGCCGCCACCGGGCCGCGGCGAGGGTCGCGTGGACGGACAGCCGGGCTGGGATCTCCCGCTAGAGCCGGCCGGCCCAGCGCTCCCGGAACCGTCCGGCGATCCACAGGCAGGTCTCCGAGACATCGGCCAGCGGCTCGCCCGTCTTGGGGTCGAACGGCTGGTAGGGCGGCGGGCCGAACTCCGGGTTGATCGTGAGCCACGGGCGCCCTTGGCTGCGCTGATGCTCGATGATCCGGCCCCACCACCCCTCGAAGCGCTCGGTGCAGGTCAGCCATTCACCAACCCGGGCGTCGGGCACCTGGGGCCCGTGTGCGTAGCCGACCCGCGCGTGGATGTGGCGGGTGCGCTCAATGCACACGTCAAGCAGCTCTGCGTACTCCGGCTCGCTGAGGTCACGCTCGGCAACGGTCGTGAAGTGGCTGAAGTCTCCGCAGATCGAGAGATCCGGGAGGGCCTCGAGGTAGCGGACGGTCGTCCACGGCGCGTAGAAAGCGCGCTTGCGGTGCGTCTCATAGATGGCCTCGCACTCGACCTCCTGGACCGCCTCCATCACATGTCTGAAGAACCGGAGGCCGCGCTCGTGGTCGAAGAAGTCGCGGCCGGGGGTGGCAGTTCACGAGGATCGGCCGCCCCTACATCACCTCTGCGAGGAGCGTCTCGAAGTCGTCCTCGTGGTCGCAGAACACCATACCCACGTAGTCGAGGCCGAGCTCCCGGGCGAGCTCGGCGAACTCCTCCGGGTCTAAGCCTCCGATCTGCGAGCACTCCAGGCCGTCGCAGCCCGCCTCGGCGTAGGCGCGAAGGCGCGCCCGCATGTCGCCCAGGTGCTCCATACCCCAGTCGCTCTTCAGCAGCTTCAGCCCATTGCTGCCTCCCATCCGGTTGCACGACGGTCACGAGGGCCTCCGCGATGGGCCCCTGTGAGATGCCGTCGATCTGGATCTCCGCCGTGATCAGGCTCCGCCCCGGCCTTGCATCCGCTGAGGCGCGGGTGCAGAGCGTGAGCTCTCCGTGCGCTCCCGCATGGAGCATGATCGATGTGAAGGCGCTCTGAGAGGCGTCTCAGGCGTCTCCGAGGACCTCCTCACCGAGCGGCTTACCGCGGCCGCCCGTCGCTCCGGCGGGCAGCAGGCGAGCTGCGAGGGCAGCCTGCCGCTCGAGGTTGTTGCGCAGCCGCAGCGTGTAGGTCAGCTCGCCGCCGGGCTCGACGAGGGAGACGTAGGGCACGAGCCGTGCCCAGAACAGGTCGATGAACTGATCGTGCGGCTCTGCGACGAGGCTGCCGAACACCCGCTCCTTTCGGGCGACGAAATCGGCGTAGGTGTCGAGCGCATCGCGGTCACGCGTGTACACCTCGCGGTGGCCTGGGCAGATCAGCTCCGGCTCGATCCTGCGCATGACCTTGACGCAGCGGCGGTGCATCCGGAGCTGGAAGCTGTTGCGAAGGACGGTCGTCTGGTTGGGCTCGACCGTGACCTGCCCATCGCGGAGCACCTCGTCGAGGAAGTAGTTGTCGCCTGTGAAGGCGACCCTCTGCCCATCGATGTCCGCCGCCAGGACCGAGTGGAACTCGGTCTGTCCGGGCGCGTGAAACACGTCGAAGATGAGCTGCTCCCACTCGAAGCGGTCGCCATCCTGCAGCACCCGATCGATGCGGATTGGCTTGGAGAGCGTGCACGGCGTCGAGGCCCAGGCGTTGGGCTCGGCCAGGACCTGCGCGACCTCCGCCAGCGCGAAGCAACGGGTGCCGTAGTGGCGCTGGAGGTGGGGAATCCCGCACACGTGGTCGTCGTGGATGTGGGTTGGGACGACGAGATCGACGCTGCTGACGCCCCAGTCGCGCCGGAGCTCCTTGAGGTGGTGCTCCACGAACCGCATCGACTCGAAGCCCGAGTCGTCCGATCGCAGGTGCATGTGGGGGAGGAACGCGTGGCCGTAGTCGATGAACATGGCCCTGCCGGTGCCCGACAGCACGACGTAGAAGAAGGAGCACGTCCAGCTGCCGCCCCACAGGACGTGGTCAGACAGCGGCACGAGCTTGGCCTCGGGGAGGTACAGCGTCTCGGGCACGCTGTCGTAGCCTCCGACGCACATGCCTCGGCCGAGGTCGACGAGGTCCATCAGCCGGCCCTCGAGCCGGTCGAGATCACCAAGCGGATCGTCGATCACCTCACCGTCGAGGGCAGGAGCAGCGGGTCGTGGCCGGCCGCGCGGGGACGGCCGCCACCTCCTCGCCGCGTAGGCAGTCGTGCAGCGCCTGGATCGACTGGAGGGTGAACAGCACGCCGGTCATGTCGGCGTAGGCGCACTCCATCGCGTGCAGCTGGTAGAGGACCCCGCCCTTGCCGATGAGATCCCCGGTGAAGACCGCCGTGCGGCCGTCGATCTCGGCGAGCAGGGCCACCGACCCCTACGTGTGGCCCTTCGCCGGCAGCACGAAGAAGCGGTGGCCGCGCCACTCGAACTCCTTGTGGTCGTCGAGGGTCTCCGCGACGGGGGTGTCGGCCCCGCAGGCGGAGAACGTATTGCGGTCGTCGTAGTTGTCGAAGATCCGCCGTGTGCGCCAGAAGAGCTCAGCGTCCTCGAAGAGGAAGCGCTCGTACTCGGGAACAGCGATCCGGGCGCCGCGGGCAATCAGGGCGAGGTCGCCCCCGCACTGATCCCGGTGATGGTGGGTATGGAGCACCCACTCGATCCCGCAAGCGCCGATCTTGTCGAGCCGATCGCGGACGGCCCCTGAGCCGGCGTCGATCAGGAGCGCGTTCTCCCCGTCCTTCACCACGTAGACGTTGCACGTGTCCTCGAACCGGTAGAGATGGTCCGAGATCTGCACCAGGTCGGTCATGAAGCAGAACCCCCGAGCGCGGCTGCCGTTTCGTGGCGGGGTCATATCAGCGGCTGCCGCTCGCCGTCAAGGGTGTCGACGGACGCAGGACGCAGCAGCGTGCTCTGGCTCCGGTCACCCGTGCGTCGCGGCGGGCGGGGTGCTTCCTTTTTGGCAGCGCGGGCCGTACGATTTGGCTGGGCTGTTGGCCGCGTGCGGCCGGCGGCCGCGCAGACACCCACGAGGAGGCTCGCATCCCCGCTCACGCGCACACGCTCGCCGAGCTCCGGGAGTTCGAGCGCACGCGCTTCGATCAGATCGAGGACGCGATCAACGCCGGAGACCTTGAGCGCGTCCAGGAGCTTGCTGATGCTGTGCAGCGGGAGTTCGTGCCCGTGCACGACGGGTTCATGGACACGGTCACCGCCATCCTCAGCCATTTCGTGGACCTGACCTCGCCTGAGCAGGGAGAGGAGATCGGCCTCAGGGTGATGGAGCGCCACATGGCCGGGCCGTGGTTCGACCAGTACCTTGGCGCGCACGGGGACTCGCCCGAGTCGCTGCGTCAGCGGATCGTCGACGTCGCGACCACCTGGCACTGGCATCCCACCGAGTTCACGATGACCGAGGACGACGAGAAGGTCACCGTCCACACCCATCCGTGCGGCAGCGGGATGCGGCTTGAGCAACGGGGCCGCTACGAGGGCGAGAACGCGTTCAAGCGGTCGGTGCGACCGAGCAAGTCGACGTTCATGGAGGCGGGCTTCCCGATCTACTGCAACCACTGCCCCGAGATGAACCGCGCCGGCCTTCGCAAGGGGGCGACGGTCTGGCTCGTCGAGGGCTGGAAACCCGTTCGCGACCGCGGCCACGGCCGCTGCCGGCAGCACTCCTACAAGCGGCTCGAGGATGTGCCCGAGGAGTTCTATGCACGCGTCGGGTTCGAGCGTCCCAGCGAGTTTGCACCGCAGCCGTCGCTTCGCGTTCGGCTCTTCACCGATCAGGAGCTGGAGGAGCTCGCCGCGCATCCCTGCGACCGCTTGGTGGGGGCTTTCGAAGCTGGCAGCCCAGAGGCGGCGCTCGACCTCTTGGAGTTCGCCCGCGGCGGGTGGAGCGGTATGCACGGTGCCTACCCGATCTACCTAGCGCTCCTGTGGAACGAGGCCCGGGACTCGTTCGGCCCTGACGGGCTCACCGACACGCTCGAGCGCACGGCTCCCGAGCTAATCACGAGCGTGCACGAGGGCGACCCGTGGCAGTGGGCGTCGTTCTGGTCGATGCACCTCTACCTCCGTGAGATCCGCCAGGAGGACGGCGCCTACGCGTTCGTCGTCGGCGAGAGGGCGCTCGTGAGCGAGGCGTTCGTGGGCTCGACCGCCGAGTTCTGCGTGGCCTTGAGCCGCGGCGTCCACGCTAGGGGCTGGGAGGGCGTTGGCCGCTTCGACGCCGAGGGCGACGCGATCGTGCATCGGCTCCCCGCGCCCGGCTGATGACCGACGCGACCTCCGAGAGCCGGTCCGGCCGCTCTCGTGCCTATGGGCGCCTCACGGAGCTGATCGGCGACGACGTGCTGGTCAGCCTCGACGGCGCGGTCGCAACCGAGATCGAGCGTGCACACGCCGCGGCGGGGGAGCAGCAGGCATCCGACCAGAGCCTCTGGGGAACGTGGGCGCTCTACAACAATCCCCGCGCGGTCCTCGAGGTGCACCGCCGCTACGTCGACGCCGGCTGCGATGTCATCTCGACCGACACGTGGGCGATTCTCGGAGCGCCGGAGCGAGCCGCCGGCGCGCTTGGCAGCACGACCCACTGGCTGGATGTGGCTCGCACGGGGGTCCGGCTCGCGCGCCAGGCTGTCGACGAGGCGGGCAGGGCTGCCGAGTGCGCGGTCGCCTTCTGCCTGAACGGCGACTTCGACTCGAGCGAGAAGCTTGTGTCGCTCGAGCTGCTCGTCCGGGTGCTCGAGGACGACCCCCCTGACCTGCTGCTGCTCGAGACCATGTCGCTGATCCAGGAGGGGCTCACGTTCGAGGGCGTCGAGATCGCGCTGGCGAGCGGGCTTCCCGTCTGGCTCAGCTTCCGCCGGTGCCGTCACGGGGTATGCGGCGTCTACGGGCAGCACTGGGGCGGTCCGGAAGGCGACGTGTTCGGCCGGGCCGCCCAGCGCTTCGAGCAGCTCGGCGTGGAGGCTCTGCTCATCAACTGCCTCCCCGCAGACCACGTCGGGGGCATGCTGCCGTGGCTGCGGGATTTCACCGATCTCCCGCTTGGCGTCTACCCGAACCTCGGCTACGAGTCCGGCCGGGGCTGGCGCTTCGACGAGCGGGTCGGACCGGACGAGTACGCGGAGCTCGCGCTCGAGTGGCGCGGAGAGGGAGCGCAGATCATCGGGGGCTGCTGCGGCACCTCGCCCGGGCATATCGAGGCGGCGCGCGAGCGGCTGGCCGGGACGAGGGCTGGGCGCCCGAAGAGCCAGCCCTTTCTCAAAGCGGTACCCGACTCCCCGCAGCGGGAGAGCCCGCCCGCGGAGTCCTGGCGCGAGGCGCGCGGGCGCTCGGTCTATCCGCTCCCGTTTCCCGAGATCATCCGCGAGCCGGACGTCTTCGTGCCGACGTCGGGAAGCCTGCTCGTCTGGAAGTACCTCTGGGAGAACGAGATTGGCAAGGGCAAGCGCTGCCTCGACATTGGGTGCGGCAGTGGACTGCTCGCAATCCAGCTCGCGCTGAACGGCGCAGAGTCGGTGGACGCGATGGACATCGAGCGTCAGGCTGTTGCCAACACGCTCGCGAACGCCTTTCGCAACGGCGTCTCCGATCGCGTTCACGGCGCGGAGGTCGATCTCTATACGTTCGAGCCGGCCGAGCGCTACGACGTCGCGGTCGCGAGCCTCTACCAGATGCCGGTCGACCCGTTCAGCGAGCCGTCTGGTCACCGCCCGCTCGACTACTGGGGCCGCAACCTCCTCGACCATCTCCTCGGTCTCCTCCCGCAGCTCTTGGCGGCAGACGGCGTTGCGTACCTGATGCAGCTCTCGATTCTCTCCCAACTGGCCACATCCGAGCGAGCCGCAGGCGTCGGGCTCGACGTGAGAGTCGCCGACTTCGCGTTCTTCCCGTTCACCCAGATCTTCGAGCAGCAGCTCGAGCAGATCTCGCGCGTCGAGCAGCTCTCGGACGCCCACCACCTCAACCTCGGCGACGAGAACGTCATGGTCAGCTACCTGCTCGAGGTGGCCCACGCCCGCTCGTAGCGGCAGGTCGGCCACGCGGTCGGTGTCTTCCGTTGACTGCCAGGAGGGCTACTCGTAGGCATGCTACCCGCAGCACCTGCGGGCAGCGTCTCGTGCCCGAGGGGCTTCCCAGCGCGGCTGTTCCAGACCCGGTAGAAATGATCCCAGGTAGAGATCGCATTGACCCTCGATCCCGTCCGCGCGCAGCTGCGGGGCGGGGATCTCCGGGTCGCCGGCGCATCGGTGTCCGATCCGGAATTCGACGCGACACGGCATCCCGAAGCGTCCTCGAACGTCTGAACGGGAGGTGAAGTCATGGAGAAGCGCTCAGTGAAGACGACGGCGGAAGATCCGACGATCCCGACGAGGCCGGGCTGGGAGGGTCTGCGCGTCTGGTGGCTCGTCAGCGGCAATGAGACCGGCTCAGACAACGTGCTCGTGAACATCACGCACTTCCCTCCGGGGAAGCAGCACGAGGTTCACCGCCATCCCGACCACGAGGAGGTGCTCTACATCCTCTCGGGATCGGGTCTACACCACACAGGGGATGAGATCATCCCGGTCGAGCAGGGAGAGATGACCTACACCGCCGCCGGCGAGTGGCACGGTTTCGAGAACAACACGGATACGCTGGTGCAGGTGCTCGGCGTCTGGGGAGGCGTCTCGGACTACGCCGAGCTCGGTTACGAGGTGCCCTCCGGTGCGGGAGAGCCGTGAGCCCCGGCGAAGCAGCATTCGACTTCACCGGTCGGGTTGCGCTCGTGACCGGCGCTGGCCGCGGTATCGGCCACGCGATCGCTCAGGCATTGCTCGAGACGGGTGCAGAGGTCGTGGGCGTTTCCCGGACCGACGAGAGCGCACGGAGGCTCGCACAGCTCGATCCGGAGGGCGAGCGTCTGGTCTCGTTTGCCGCCGATGTCGCGAGCGAGCAGGCTGCCGAGGAGGCGGTTGGTGCGGCTCTCACCCGGTTCGGCCGGCTCGACATCCTGATCAACAACGCGGGGCAGCGCAGCAAGCGCGGGCCGATCTCGGAGCTCGACATCTCCGACTGGGACGAGGTGCAGGCCACCAACGTGCGCAGCATGTACCTGTTCTGCCGTGCTGCGGAGCGTCCGCTGCGCGAGGCTGGCCCGGGCTACGTCGTCAACGTCGGCTCGCTGGCGGGGTTCTTCGGCATCGGCTACGCGGCAGCCTACTCGGCGAGCAAGGGCGCTGTGGCCCAACTCACCAAGTCGCTGGCAGCCGACTGGGCCTCGTCCGGGATCCAGGTGAACGCGGTTGCGCCCGGGTACATCGAGACGGACATGAACGCCGACCTCAGACGCGATGACCCAGACCGCGCCCGGGCCTTCGGCGAGCGTATTCCGCTCGGACGCTGGGGCCGCCCCGACGATGTCGTGGGGCCTGTGCTCTTCCTCTGCACGCCGGCTGCCGGCTACATCCACGGGGTCGTGCTGCCGGTGGACGGCGGTGTGTTGGCAAGGTAAAGGTGACCATGACAGCGAGCAGAAGGAGGTGGCCATGCCGTTTGCAAGGCATCCGCTGAAGCCGGTCATGGACGAGCTTCCGTCCGACGACTCGCTCACAGAGGAGCGCGGCTGGATCGATATGGATGTGAAGTGGCTGATTACGAACGAGACGGTTGGCTCGACGAAGACCGTGGTTGGCCGCACGGTGTTTCCTCCTGGAGCGATGCACGACCTGCACCGGCACCCGAACGCCGAGGAGTGGGAGTACGTGCTAAAGGGAACGGGTGTCAAGCACGTCGGCCAGGATGCGATCGAGGTGAAGGCGGGCGAGATCGTGTTCGTGCCGGCGGACGAGTACCACGCGCTCGAGAACCCGTCGGCCACCGAGACGCTCGTGACCATCTGGGGGTACTGTGGGGCCGGCAGCCTTGAGGACGCGGGGTACTTCACGCCGGCCGACGATGGGATCGCCGACTCGGTTGCCGATCGAGGCGCCTAGCCGGGCGGGCGGGCGGGCGGGCGCAGCAAATGATCCGAGAGCGCCCCCCGCGTCGTGCGCGGGAGCGTAGGCTGTCTCGGACAACGGGCACTGCGCAAGCATCCGCAAACGCGACGAGGAGCCAGCGACACCGCTGAAGGGAGAGGGACATGGCGCTGAAGACCTTCGGGTTGATGGGGGTTGATTACGAGGAGCGGATCGATTTCGATCGCCTGAGGCGCGAGCGGCTCGCGCGGACCAAGGCGCTGCTGGCGGAGTCGGAGCTCGGCGCGCTCCTGTGCTTCGACATGCCGAACATTCGCTACGTGACGTCAACCCACATCGGTATGTGGGCGGCCGACAAGGTGGCGCGGTTTGCGCTCTTGCCTCGGGGCGATGATCCGATCAACTGGGATTTCGGCTCGGCAGCGCGCCACCACGAGCTGTACTGCTCGTGGCTCGGCGAGGGGCGCTCACGGGCGGGGATCTCGACGTTGCGGGGCGCGATGCTGCCGGCGGCCGGCCGGGCCGAGGACGTGGCCCGGAAGGTGCGAGTGGAGCTTGAGGCGCGCGATCTCTTGGGCGAGCCGGTCGGCGTGGATGTGGTGGAGCCGCCGGTCTTGTTCGCGCTTCAGCGTGAGGGGATCGACGTGGTCGACGGGCAGCAGCTCATGCAGGAGGCCCGGATGATCAAGACCCAGGAGGAGATCACGCTGCTGACGACCGCCTGCATGATGGTCGACGCCGCCTACGAGGAGCTCTACCGCATCATGCGGCCCGGCCTGAAGGAGAGCGAGTGCGTGGCGGCGGCGGCGAAGGTGCTGTTGGAACTGGGCTCAGAGCACATCGACGGGATCAACGCGATCTCGGGCGAGCGTTGCAGCCCGCATCCGCACAACTACACCGACCGCGTGCTGCGACCGGGCGACCCGGCCTACTTCGACATCATCCACTCCTACAACGGCTACCGGACCTGCTACTACCGCACGTTCGTGATCGGCAGCGGCTCACGCGCGCAGGTTGACGCCTACCGGCGCTGCCGGGAGTATCTCGACGCGTCGATCAGCCTGATCAAGCCGGGCCTGACCACGGGTGATGTCGCCAGCGTCTGGCCCGCGGCCGGCGAGTTCGGCTTCAGCGATGAGGAGGCTGCGTTCGCGCTGCAGTACGGGCACGGTGTCGGCCTCTCGGTGTGGGAGAAGCCGGTGTTCAGCCGGCTCGTCTCGCTCGATCATCCGGAGGTGATCGAGGAGGGGATGGTGTTCGCGCTCGAGACGTTCTGGCCGGCTGCTGACGGCTGGTCTGCGGCCCGGATCGAGGAGCAGCTCGTCGTGACCGCCGAGGGCTGCGAGATCATCACGCGCTTCCCCGCCGAGGAGCTGATGGTCGCCGGCCGCCGGTACTACACCGCTGGCGGGCCGCTGCCCACCACGCGCGAGACCGAGTCACACCTCAACACGCGCCGCCCCACCATCGACGACGTCATCGCGAGCGCGGCGGCCGAAGGCGAGACCGTGCCCATCTCGTGATCGGTCGTGGTCATGCGGGCCAGCGCGCGGGACTTCGCCTGAGCTGAAGACCGGTCTGCTCGCGGTCCGCTCGGGGAGCCCGCGCCGGGCTGAGCCCTTTGCCGGCAGCACCGGGGGGCTGCTCTCGGGCGGGGGCACCCGGGGACGGGAGCGATTACCGCTCGCGGGCCGGGGCGCGAGCGCGGCGGCTGAAGGCGAGGAGCGACAGGGTGCCATGCGCTGCGACCAGCAGGGCGACCATCATCGGCCTGAACTCCGGATCGTTGTTCGCCGGGTTGGTGTTGGCGGCGAGCCCAGTTCCAAAGCCGCCAAGGCCGACGAGGACAGCTAGCGCGCTGGCTGTGAGCAGCGCTCGCCTGGCAAACGGGTGCCGCCTGCCGGCAAGGCCGAGCGCGTAGACGAGACCATAGGAACCCTGCGCGCAGAGCACGAGGCCGAGCGCGAGCACGAGCCAGGGATTCGAGCTGGCGATGTAGAAGCCGATCAGCGCCACCCCGCCGCCTGCGGCAGCGAGCGGCAGACCGATGACGGCGGCCACGGCGGCCTTGCCGAGCGCTGCGCGAGACGATCATCGGCGATCTTGAGGTGAGGGTAGCAGCCGGCTGACCGCAGATGAGCAGAGCCGCTGGCTGGCAGGGCAGAGGGAGGCCAGCAACTCCGGCCAATGGCCCACCCCGGCTGGCGCCTATCCGACGGGAAGATTGCCTATGGGAACTCTGGCATGGGTGGCGGCGCCGGCGGCGGTACGGAGCGCGCCCAGACGTGCTGGAAGGCCGGTGCCACCCAGAGAGACCCGATGTTCTGGCTGGCGTCCCCGGACGCTGACGGCGACAGGGGTCCCTGACGGGTCGACGATCAGGAACGCGCTGGCGCCCGCTCGCCCCTCGGGTCGGCCAGGGCGTTAAGACAAGTCTATGGGTTCTCGACGAACTCGATCCCGTCTCTCACCTCGATCGTCGCCGCGATCGCCAACCCACCCGCCGGCTGGTAGACAACCGCCGAAAAAGCGACGCACCGTCGGCCGCAACCGCCGACCCAAGCGCGCGGATGGCTTCTGCCACCTCGTCGGCGTCCACGGGCGCAGGCCTGCCCCTGATCGGATTCGACAGGACACGGCCCCTCGACCCGTCAGGCCAGTTCACCAACGAGACGATCTCGGCCACCTCTCGGCCACCGGCCGTGTCCCCTCGGCGTTGACGACATGGGCGGCGTGCTCCATCGCCTGCAGACCACGCCACAATACCAAGGGGGGTCTCGTACCGATCCCCACCGGCGACGACGCTCGTCAAGATCAGAACCTCGGCGCCCTTCTGGTGGACGCCGCTCTCTAGCTCGCCACGGGTTGGTGCCCCCAGCCTCACGCTGCGAAAACCGGTGGCGTCCGCGGAGGCAACCCCAGCCCGAACCATCGACTCAAGCTCCCGTGGTACCCCAGCCAGCGACAGCTCCACCGGCCCCTGCTCCCACATCACCGCCACCTCAGGGCCAGCAACCTCCCGGCCAGGCCCGGCATCCCCCTGCGTAGCGAGGGGATCCGCCACCGCGTCCCCAGCCGCCCCAGCGCCTGAGGACCCCGCTTGCACCTGCTCAGCCGGCGCTGAAGTTGGCGAAGGCTCCAGGGGTAGGCGGAGCCGGTGAGAGAGGAGGAGCCGGAGGCGACTCACTCGGACTCTCCAACGTCCCCTCGCTCGATCGAATGTCGCCCCCACAACCCCACACCGCCGCCGCGGCAACGAGAAACACCAAACACAAGGCAAGGGAGGGTCTCACTACAGACACTCCCCCAAAATCGGCGTCAATCGTAAGCGGCGTCGGTAGCCTCGGCACCGTGAAGAGGCTACTCGTGCTGACGAAGAAACCGGCGTTGGTGATCCCCACCCACGTCCTGTTCGCTCTCTGGCGCTGCCAGCTCTGCAGCCCACCGCAGTCAAAACACGCGCTCGTACTCGAGAACAACCGGCTGTACCCGGCCCGTACGTTCACCCTCGCCGTCGTCGTCCAAATATGCCGGGTCGTAAGGATCGAACCGCCCGCGTAGGCGCTCCAGTCGCCAAAGCTGTTCGTCACGATCTCGAAGTTCACGTTGGTACTGCCCACCGGACGCGCGATCATGTAGCAGTGCAAATCGGTCGAGCCGCTTACATCCCCCCACTCCACGAAGTACCACGAACCCGTAGGAATGGGATAGCTGAAACAACTCGCAGGCCGGGAGTTGTTTGTCACGAGGTGCACGGCCTGCATGAAACCGGAATTATCTAACCCTCCCCACATATCGACCCTGGCGAGGCTGATATGGCCCTCCGGGGGAGCCAAGGTCGCGGCCTCAACTCCGCTTCGCACGCCGTACCAGGAGCTGTTCGTTCCACGGATGCCCTGACCGTAACCCCACCCAGCCACGGGCAATACCAGCGCGACCACCGTCCCCAGACAAGACAGACGATCACAAGCCGACCCGTCTCGGCAACCACCGCACTAATCCCACTACTTACCCCGGAGGCATCGCCTCTCCCGTGACTATTGCCCGTCTTCTTCGACCGACCGGGGCTACCGGCGGGGCCTCCGGCCCAGCGGTCTCCGCACCACCGCACGCCGTAAGGCGAGCAGCCCGGCAACGCACAGAGCCAGGAACGCAGCACTGCCCACCGGACTCACGAGGCTCCCGCTCGTTGTTGGGTGTGAGCCTGGGAGGCCCGCCCGCGCCTCTAGCCGGCCTCAGCCGCGGCCGTGACGTCGTCGAGGTCCTGGCGAAGCGCCTTCCTGGTGAAGCCGACGAAGAGCCTTCCGACCGTCGCGGCGAGCACACGTGCCGCCATGCCCTTCGGCTCGGCGCTGAAGGTCATCGAGAGGCGGCTTCGCTCGTCGCCGAGTGCGCCCACGGTCAGGGTCGAGCGATAGAGGAGGCCGGCGCGCCCCGCTTCCACGACGTAGAAGCGGCCCGGCTCGATGGCGGTCACCTCCATCTCCTCGGTGGTCTGCTTGCCGAGCATCGTGCGCGTCTCACGCCAGCGTGTGCCAACGCCGAACTGCTCCTCGCCGGCGAGAATCTCAATGCTGTCGATTCCGGTTATCACTTGGACACAACCCTCCAGGTCGGTGATGATCTGCCAGACGCGGCTGGCTGGAGCCGTGATCTCTTTGCTCAGTGTTATCTCCACGGCGGCACCTCCTCGTGGAGACAGCCTAGGAGGCGTTGGCGAAATACGAATCCGCCGGAAACCAGGGGGATTCGGGAACGTCTCTGGCAGACGGCGGCTGTCCGGTCAACGCGATGGACCCGCCGAGCTGGCAGGAACCGTGATGGGACTGGGAAGTGGCATAGCTTCGGTGAGTTTTGCGAGTTCTGCTTGTTTGAGCATTCGTTCTTCTAGTGTCTCTGGCCAGCCAAGGATCCGGGCCGGCAGGTCGATGCTGCTGTCGCTGATGAGGTCGACGCGGACGCCGAACCAGCGGCGCATCAGCCGCCGGAACTCGGCGAGATGCACGTCCTTGATCTGCGTGAGGTTTGCCTTGGCGATCGACTTCGCAGCAGGCTCAAGCCCGGGCGGGGCCGGGTCGACCGCTCTGATCGCGTCCCGGATCCGCTGGTAGTCAGCTCCGGCCGCTTCGACGTGGCGGCCTATGCTCTTAACCATCGGGTTCAGGATCCGCGTGCGCAGCGCCTGCTCGTAGGCCTTCTCGGTCTTGACGAGCGGCCCGATCCCTGGCCCTGTGTCCGGCACGACCTGGATGGTAGCGGCACAGAAGGAGGGGCCCCGGAAGACCGGGCCCCCCTCGCCTTTGTCGTCAGGTTCTGGTATGGCTTCCGGGTGTCTAGCCGAGCTTGAACCAGACGCGCTGGCTGTCGTCGAGGAACACGTCGTCGTCGAACATGACAAGGCTGCCGGCGTCGCTTGACCGGACTGACCAGCAAATGTTCCCGGTGACGGTGCCGCCGGTGAACACGTTGGTGAAGTCAGGGAAATCGCCGGGGATCACACCGCAGCTGTCGCCCAGGGTCGAATAGGCGACAGCTGACGGGCCGACCGCTTCGAGGCGGGATGAGTTGAACCAGTCGGATCCTTGCCCGGTGTAGGTCGCTGAGATGTTCACGATGAAGAACTGGCGTCCCGCTTCGGGCGGGTCGTTGAACTGGTTCTCGGCGAGCACCAAGCCGGTCGCGTTCGGCGTGACCGAGTTGACCGTTACGACCCAGCTGTCGTGGAGAGTAGCGGCTTGGCCGACAGGGATCGGGTTCGCCCGGCTTCCGGCAAGCGACGGCTCGGGCACGGTCGGCCCAGTTGGGGTAGTCGGTGTGGTTGGCGCGGCTGGCCTCGGGTCGCAGCGGTTGTTAGGCATGACGTTGCGGCCGGGGCCGCCGTTGAGGCAGTTGACGTCGAGGCCGCCGTGGATGACATCGTTGCCGGGGCCACCCGTGACTGTGTCGTAGCCTGAGCCGCCGTACAGGTAGTCGTGGCCGCGTCCGCCGTCGATGATGTCGTCTCCCGGGCCGCCTGCGATGAAGTCCCGGCCGTTGTCGCCATAGATGACGTCGTCGCCTTCATCCCCGTAGATGATGTCGTTACCTTTGTCGCCGTGGATGATGTCGTCGCCGGCTGCACCGTAGATAACGTCGCTGCCGCCGCGGCCGCAGATCACATCATCGCCGTCTGTGCCTACCAGCACGTCATGTCCGTTCGTGCCGGTGATCGTGCACGCCGTCGCCGATGTGGATGCCGCACTGACGGTAGCGGCTAGTGCAAGGGCGGTTACGAGCACGGCGTACAGAATCAGCAATCTCACAGAAGTCTCCTTGTCTATCCTGGGCGGTTTCGTTCTGACCATTCGTTGGTTTTCTCGCCGCCCTCACCGCCACCGCAGGCTGGGAGAGCAGCTGCGGCGACGCAGGCAGCGAGGATGGCGAGCAGCAGGTATCGTATGGCTCGGCTCCTTGAGATGAGAGCGGCATCGTACCGTGCGGTACCATGCCGCGCTGCGGGCGCTGACCTGCAAGATCGAGGACGAGCGCAGCTCCTTGAGAAAGCAGGTATTTACGGGGGTTTCGTTGGGTTCGCTGCCCGGAGCTGGTGCCTCCTCGGCTGTAGCTTGAGGCATGGAGGTTGTCCATCTCGTAGAACCAGGGGCCCGGCAGGGCTATTTCGCGGTTGCGTTTAATGAGGATTCGCGATCCTGGCGATCGTCTTCGTGGCCGTAGTTGGGGTACTGAAGCTAATGACCGAGCCAATAAAGGCGGAGCCGTGGCTTGGCCACTACGGTTCTCCGATCATTGCTGCTATCGCGGTGGTGGCGGCGGCGGCGGTGTGGGCTTATTTGAAGGCGAGGTCTGCCCTGAAGGCTGTGCGGAAGATCCCGAAGATTACTGTGGCGGATAGGCCACCTGATCCGGGCGAAAATCCAGAAGGAGCCCTCTGGTTATCGACAAGGGAACAAGACGTCGCTGAGGCTGCTCCTACTGGTTCAGTCAAGCCAAGTCGCTTTTCCTTCGCTCTCCGGCGATCAACTCCCGGCAGCTGAGCCGCTTTGGTGTTCGCTGCGACCGGCGTCTGCCGACGCTCGGTTGGGAAACTATAGATAGGGACTCGGTTAGCGGCTGGGGAGCGCTCGTATCCTCCTGTTTGCTTCGGACAGGTGCCTCTCAGCGGCTTGTGTGTCAGCGACCGCCGCGTCAATCATGCCAGGGTCGAACCTGTCTATTCCCCGAGCGAGCTTAGTTGCGGATGATTCCAGCCGACGGCAGCTTTGGCGAAGCGGATTCTCGATATTCCTGAGACGGTTTGAAGGGGCACGGCCCACGCTCTCGGAAAGCGTTTCGGAGCAAAGCGAAAGCGCTGCTGTGTGAATCGCGAGCTGGGTGATCGCTTTGCCATCACCGGCCAGCGCGTGGAACACGGTATCCCCTCCGAGCAGGTATCCGAGTTCGATCATGTTCTCGCTGTTCCATCCCAGCCATTCCCCAAGGTCGTCTAGCCACCTCCGTTCCTGGGCTGTTAGCGGCGTTGGGCCAAGCGGAGGAGCAGGTGGCTTTGGAGGCGGAGTTGGAGGCGGCTTCGGCGCAGGCGGCAAAGGAGGGGGCTCCGGTTCGACTACGGCCGGAGGCGGCAGAGGCGGCGCCTGCACGGGTACAGGCGGTGGCGTCGTAGGGGGCAGGGGTGGCGCGGGCAGGGGCGCTGTCGCTTGTTCGGGTTGGGCTGTTTCTTCTGTGTCGGCGAATACGCCGACGAGGACGACGAGGACTATGAAGACGGCAAGGATCGCACCTATCGCGAGCAGGAACTGTCTGCGCAGGCTCATCTCTAGCGCCCGCTGCTGTACTGATCGGCTGGGTCTAGGTCAGGCCCAAAGACAGAGACGGCAGCCATCAGACCGATTTCACAGCTACAGGTCCCTGAGTTCGTTGGCGCCCTTGCCGCCGTCCAGGAAGTCGATGCCCTCGATGTCGACCAGCCGGTCGTCGCCTTCGTCACCGTACAAGTGGTCATCTCCGACACCGCCGAGGATCTCGTCGTTCCCCATGCCGCCGTAAAGGAGGTCGTCGCCCTTGCCGCCGCTTATCAAGTCGTCGCCGTCGTCTCCTCCGGCCTCGTCGTCGCCCTTGCCGCCGAGCAGCCAATCGTCGCCTGGTCCACCACTCAGCCAGTCGTCCCCTGATCCTCCGCGAATCACATCGTTTCCGGCGTCTCCGTAGAGCGAGTCATCTCCGCTGCCTCCGCGCAGAAAATCCTTGCCTGCGTTGCCAAAGATGATGTCGTCGCCGGTGCCTCCGTAGATCGTATCGGCGCCGTCATCGCCGCTGATCCAGTCATCTCCGTCGCCGCCGTAGATCAGGTCGTCGCCGCCGAGGCCGCAGATGATGTCGTTCCCGTCGGTGCCGTAGAGGAAGTCGTCCCCTTCGGTGCCGACGATCGTGCACTCAGAGACTCCTCCCGACGGGACCGCTGATGCTGTCGCGGCCAGCGCGGCAGCGGCCAGGGCTAGCGCCGAGATGATGGCTAGTTTGCCCAGTTTGCGCATGGGTGCCCCCTTCGGGTCGCTGTTCGGGCTCTTGCCATAGAAGCCATCTCACGGCAAAGCCGAAGGGGGCATGGAGACCCCGAACGGCAAAACCTCAGCCTTACTATGAGTACCAGGGCAAGCAGCCCCTGGCTTCTATGGCGGACGGCACCCTACACGATCGAACGCAACGCCGTATAGCAGTCTTGTGGTAGCCGGCCGCTTGGAGCCGGGCGGGGCGCACCATGCCTCGCGCAACAACGCAAGGAGAGAGCGATGGCAGGTCAGAACCCGAACGGGTCAGTGCAGGCCCTGGCCGAGGCGTTCCGGGACGTGATCACCGAGACTGTCACAGTCTCTGTGGCCCCAATCAAGGAAGACACCGAGGCCCTTCTTGAACTAACGGGGGCCGTAGAACAACGGCTCGACAAGCGCATCGACGGGATCGTTGACCACAAGAACACCTTGGAACGGCGTCTTGACACACTGGAGCAGAACACGAACCCGCAGTTCAGGCAGATCCGCATGTCCAGGGCCTTGCTGACTAGCTCCTCCTGCCTGTCGGCGGAGACGAAGATCACCGGTACGTCGTTCTTGGCCGTGATCTCCCGCATCAGGCCGATGCCGTCGCCGTCCGGCAGCATCAGGTCCATGAGGACCAGGTGGGGCCGCTCCTCCTCCATCAGGCGTGGGACCTCGGCCGGGTTCCCGGTGACCACCGGGTGGTAGCCCGTTCGGGTCAGGGCGCCGCGGAGTTGCCGCAGCGCCTCGGGGTCGTCGTCGACCGCCAGGACGCGCGTCAGTTGCCGCGCCGTCCGGCGGGAGCGCGGGACGGGTCCGGTCGATGCCGGCTCCGCCGCCCGGATGGTGAAGGTGATGCAGGCGCCCTGGCCCGGCCCCTCGCTCTCGACCCGGATGCGTCCCCCGTGAGCCTCCACGATGCCCCGGCAGATGGCCAGGCCCAGCCCCGGCCTCGCTGGGTCGCGGCTCAGACCAGTGCCGTCGCCGGGAGAGAGCCTGCGGAAGAGGCGGGGCAGCAGTTCGGCCGGGATTCCCTGTCCCCGGTCGGACACGGAGACCTGCACGTGAGCCCCCTGCCGACCGACGTTTATCCAGATGGGCGGGGCCTCGCCCGAGTGTCTGGACGCGTTACAGAGCAGCTTGCCAACCACCTGCACGATGCGCCGCCGGTCCGCCATCAACTGGGGCAGCTCCGGCTCGAAGGCGACGTCCAGCCTGTTCCTGCCGCCGCCGTTCAGGAAGTTGCTGCGGGCCTCGTGCACGCGGGTGGCCACGTCTGAGGGTTCCAGGGACACCGACAGCGTGCCCGTCTCGACGCGGTATAGTCGAAAAGAAAGCCAAACGAGCCAATACCATGCGTCCGCTACTGTTAAAGGACGCACGCGATGGATCTATTAGCAAGACGTGAAACTGGGAGTACCAGAAAACAGGAGCATTTAACTGACATTAACAACAAAACAGCTACTAGAGGTGGCGCAATGGCCTGCAAGAATACTTGACCACGCAGAGCGCGCTGTAACACTCGCAGACACGGTGCGAGCATTGTGAAACCAGTATTTGTTAGCCAGCCTACCTGGGTTCCTCCAGAGCACCGTCCAGGTCTCGATAAGTTCAAGAATCTACTGTGGGAACATGACCTAGATCCTCGCTCGATCGGCATCACGGACATTCCCAGCCAGGTACCGCTGGACGAAGTGATCAAATTACTGGAGCATTGCTATGGGGCGATTATACTAGGTATCCCGCAGATCGAAGTCCAGTCAGGCAAACTGAAGGGTGTTAAAATCACCTCTCCATTTAGCCTTGGCACCGAATGGAATCACATCGAGGCTGCTTTGGCCTACTCCCTTCAACTACCGGTGCTGGTGATCCATGACGTTACGGTGGGCAGAGGCATTTTCGACCGTGGCGCAGCTAACGCATTCATCCACGCCGTCGATTTTTCCTCCGATTCATGGTCGCTCACCGACAGAATAAGCGGCGTGTTGGAAACCTGGTCTGATCGATTTAGACCACAGTAGCTTCGGTGAGGGCTGTCAATTCGTCCAGTCTGCTATGCCAGCAATGGCAAGGACAATCATGATTGCCAATACAACGTGCAACACGGTGAATAGGATAGGTATCCGCCATTCTATCCTGGTCACCGCTTGGTAGGTCTTCCCTCGTCCTTCTTCTGCCAACTGCCACTCATGTTCGTACATCGCCGCTGGTAGGTGCTGCTCGAACTCGTGAATCACAATGAACTTGATGCAATTCAGGCCACTGTGTGACCTGATGATCAGGTACCAGAACAGGGATACGGGAATCCCAATGACGGGAATTAGCAGCATCCAGTAGCCCTGGCCGAATCCTGTAGACTGAAGGCCGTACAGCGCAACGAGGGCTGCATTGAGGGCCAGCAGATACCGGTTCGAGCTGACGCGCCGAGCGCTTACATTCTCTGCGGACTGCACGTAGAGTTTGTACTGCTCCAAGAGGTCTGGGACGAAGGAATCACCGTAGAACTCCTTTTCTTTTCGAATCAGACCATGGTCTGGCTGCTCATTCATGCGGCTATCTCGCACCAGCAATGAGATTCTTTAAGTTCTCCCAAGTCCACTCGTATATCTTGTCTGAACTGTGTGCCTTAGCAGGCTTGGTGCAGTTCCCACGAGGACGACCCCACAACAGGAAGTACGGATTCCTTTCTTCTTGGGTAATTGCTAATTCGACGCCAACCCCTCTCGCCGTATGAGTGTGTTCCCCGCAAATGACGATAGTGAGGTCAGTCCTACGCATCCGACCCCGGACCTTAGCCTGCCAATTGCCCTCAAATGGCTCCTTGACGGACCAGTCCGCAATTGTGAACGGAGATTTGGGGTTCTTTGCTTGTCCCATCAATGCGTCCCTAAGTTCGTCATCGTGGTCGTAGTCAAAGCTGATAAATGCTCGCTTCATGGCCATAAAGCAGTGCACCTCCGAAGTCTAGCTTTGTCTTATTAACTACGGCTAAAGGCTACTAAGCTCCGACTCGTGGGGTATCCCCTGCAGAGGCAAAAAGCCAGTCAAGGGAGGCTGGCCCAAGATCGGCTTCAGTGAAGGCTGTCATGTACTTCTAATCTTATCGATAACATCAGACTTGAGTTCCTGATATGTTCCCATGCCGGGCACAACTAGGCGACTGAGGGGAGACGGTCGAGGGCGAGCGTGAGGGCGTTCATCCCCTCGTGCGGCGCCTCCCCGGGCGGGAAGCACAGCACCTCGTGGATCTGCGCGGCGGTCTGGCCGCGCGCGCAGGCCTAGGCCATCGCGAACGCAACCGACACGCTGGCCGGGGAGAACACAACGTTCCCCTCCTCTTCGGTGATGGCTCGGGGCAGATCGAACGCGAACCCGCTCCCCCGCGCCGTCAGCTCCCTGATGCCGGCCGCGGCCGGGGAGGCCCGGCCAGCTCCGACACAAGCAGCCCGCCCCCGCCGCCGCAGGCCGCCAGCACCGAAAACCCGGCGCCGGCAGGGCCGTGCCGCGTCCGCTGCGAACCGGCTGGCGGGATCGCGGCGAGTCCAGCCCAGGCCCGGGCGGCACGGATGGGGTGGCTGGTGGAGCAGGTGTGCGCTGGCTTGCGCTGGCCCGGCTGAGACGATGGAGCCGCAGGCCGGGATCCCGCGGGTTCCCCCTCAACGGGGGGGCGTGTTTCCCTGGGTGATCCCGCTGTCCCTGTCTCCGGGGCCTGCCGGCCGGCGACCCCAGGGGGCGGGCGCGCAGAACCCGCCGCCCCCTCTGAACCGAAACATGCAAGCGGGGCCCCCGGAACCCGCAAGAGCGGCCAGTGAAGCCAGTGCCGGCCCGGCCTTGATGGACGAGCAATGCCGGGTTCGCGGCACCAGAGAAACGGCTGTCCTCCGACGACCAGGTGGCCGAGCGTGGTTCGACCAGCAGCGCTGACCGGATGGGGTCCGTGGCTACCCTGCTGTGGCTACCCCGCTGTGGTTCCACGCGCACGGGAAGTCGACGCGCAAGACGATGCCGGACAGATACCGTGACTGTCACCGCTACTTCAGTGTCACGAAGAGAAGAGCACGGTCATGGAGGATTCGAACCTGGGTTACCAGAAGTGGGCTCTCGTCGCCTACCAGACGGTTAAAATTCAAGGAAGACACCGAGGCCCTTCTTGAGCTAACGGGGGCCGTAGAACAACGGCTCGACAAGCGCATCGACGGGATCGTTGACCACAAGAGCACCTTGGAACGGCGTCTTGACACACTGGAGCAGAACACGAACGGGCAGGTCAGGCAGATCCACAAGTTCATTCGGGAAGACATCGAGGCGGCTCTCGCTCAGCGCTGACGCTCCCCTTGCGCGAGCGCTGTCGTCAGCCTCGTGATAACGCACAGGTCGGCGTGCATCTGGACGCGGGCGAGGCCGCGGATCCTGAGCGGCGTCAGCCCGTATCGGTGCTTCAGCCTTCCGAACTCGCGTTCGACCGCTGACCGGGCCCGGTAGAGCCGCTTGAACCTGTCTGAGTTGCGGTCGATCGGCCCTTCGCCTGTGCCGCTGTTCCGGCGCTTAGCGACCACCGCCTCCACCCCGCGACGTTCGCACGCCTCATAAACCGCCTTGTAGTCGTACCCCTTGTCCATCGAGCACGTCTCCGGCGCGAACGGCAGCCGGTCAAGGACGGCCTCCGCGACCCGCATGTCGGCCTTGCTTGCGCTTGTGACCACCCAGGCCAACGGTAGATCCGTCGCGGAACATGAGATCATGTTGAACTTGAACCCGTAGTAGCCGCCGCCCTTCCTGGTCGAGACAGCCGACCGGTGGCCCCAGCCGGCGTCAAGGTCGCTGAACGCCTCACGCTCAGGCCCTCCGTGGTATTTGTATCGCTGTCCGTTCGCGTACGCCGGCAGATCAGACGAGTCAAGAGCGACGTTCCTGCCGAACTCCGGGCGCTGCTCACGGAGCGCGGGCAGGATCTGCCCGATG
>JAPOVR010000064.1 GCA_026708005.1 Actinomycetes bacterium | reverse complement strand
GTTCTCGTTGCGGTGATCGGCCAGCGTCCCGGCGCGCCACCACTCCGCCGGCTGGTTGGAGCTCCTCCACGGCTGCTCCTCGTTGCAGAAGTCCTGATAGTCGTTGGCGACCAGCCCGCCGTCGCCCTCGTCGTCCATCCAGTAGACGGGAACGCCCTTGCGCCAGTTGCTGCCGTCGCGGAAGTCCAGGTGGTCGCGAAGGTTCGCGGCCTGGGTTGAGCCGACCATCTTGAAGCCCGAGGCGTAGGGCTGGATAGCGGTCAGCGTGTTGGCGCTCTTGGTGAGCTCGCCCTGCACGTAGCCGTCGTAGGTGGCGATGTCGGTGGCGGTGGCCGCCCACCTAGACGTGGTGCGGAAAATGAGGCGGAAGCGGTCGCCTGCGCCCAGGCCACTCGGCTTCAGCGCCCAGCCAGCGGGCACCACATGAACATCGGCGTCCGGGACGGCTTGGGGCGTGGTCTGCGCCGAGGCCTCCGGCACAGGGCCAGCGACCGTCAGCAGCCCGAAGAGGGCAACAAGGAACGCTAGCGGGAGTAGGCGGCGGGGGGGGGGGGCTAAGCATGGCAAGCCTCCCTCCGCCCCGGAGGTACCTCAGACGCGAAACCACTGGCTAAACCCGAAACCACCGACTACCTTTATACCCCAAACTATAGGGGATTATACGCCTAAGTTGCAATCCTCTCCGATCTTTGCTAAGATAGTTGCAGTAAATCGGACGAGGAGTGAGTGACGGATGGCAGGGCCAGGACGATCAGACAGAGAAGGGCTCAGCATCGTCGAGCTGTTCAAGATGTTCCCCGACAACGACGCTGCCGAGCGGTGGTTCGAGCAGCAGCGCTGGCCTGACGGCATCCGCGACTGCCCCGACTGCGGCTCCACCCGCACAGGCGAGGCCACTCACAAGACGATGCCCTACCGGTGCAGCGACTGCGACGGCTACTTCAGTGTGAAGAAGGGCACCACGATGGAGTCCAGCAAGCTCGGCTACCAGAAGTGGGCGATCGCGGCCTACCAGATGACCACGAACCTCAAGGGCGTCAGTTCGATGAAGCTGCGCCGCGACCTCGACATCCGGCAGGCGACGGCATGGCACATGATGCAGCGAATCCGTGAGGCGTGGACTGACAGCGCTGGCCCTTTCCGGGGCCCCGTCGAGGCAGACGAGACGTTCGTTGGGGGCCTTGAGAAGAACAAGCCCGCGCATAAAAAGCTGAGGGCTGGCAGGGGCGGTGTCGGCAAGGCCATCGTCGCCGGCGCGAAGGACCGCGCGACCGGTCAGGTCGCGGCGGCCGTGGTTCCGTCCTCCGATGCCGCTACATTGCAGCCGTTCGTTGTCGAACGAACGGCGAGAGGGGCAGAGGTCTTCACCGACGAGCATGGCGCGTACCGGGGTATCCCCGGGGTGAGGCACCACACAGTCCGCCACTCGGTGGGAGAGTGGGTAGACGGCCAAGCGCATACGAATGGCGTCGAGTCGTTCTGGGCGATGCTCAAGAGGGGCTACCACGGCACCTACCACCACGTCTCTCCGAAGCACTTGCAGCGCTACGTCAACGAGTTCGCGGGAAGGCATAACGCGAGGGGCCTTGACACGCTCGACCAGATGGGGCAGCTCGCCCAGGGGATGGTCGGCAAGCGCCTCCGCTACCGAGACCTGGTGGCGTGAGTCCTCACGCCCGGCTGGAAACCCCTCGCTGTAGACCGCTCGCTCGCATCTCCCAGCCTCTGCTTCTCTGTGGGGACGCGAGCCAGTCCCTTGACCTGCTGCCTGACGGATCGGTGCAGACAGTCATCACCTCCCCTCCCTACTGGTCGTTGCGCGACTACGACACGGAAGGGCAGCTAGGACGAGACGACACGCTCGGGGATTACGTGGCCAGCATCGTCAGCGCCTTCGAGAAAGTGAAGCGCGTGCTGAGAGACGACGGGACTGTCTGGCTAAACGTCGGTGACGCCTTCACGTCGGGGAACCGACGCTACCGGGCTCCCGACAAGAAGAACCGGTCGCGAGCAATGACCGTTCGGCCGCCGACGCCTACTGGCCTGAAGCCGAAAGACCTAATCGGGCTACCGTGGCGGCTCGCCTTCCAGCTGCAAGACGCCGGCTGGTGGATACGATCCGAGGTGATCTGGAACAAGCCGAATGCTCACCCGGAGTCCGTGAGAGACCGCCCGACAAAGGCTCACGAAACCCTGTTCCTGCTCTCAAAGAACCAGAACTACTACTACGACGTGACAGCCGTGCACGGGCCGAACGGGCGCAGGCTCAGAACCGTCTGGGACATACCGACCGAGCCAAGAAAGTGTCTCAACGGCTGCTCGGGAGATCACCCTGCCCCCATGCCGCTGTCCCTTGCCCGCCAGTGCATCTCGATCACCAGCAGTGAGGGGGGGACCGTCTTAGACCCGTACGCCGGGTCAGGGACGACGCTGTTAGCCGCACGAGAGCTGGGACGGCAATGGGTGGGGATTGAGCTCAACCCGATCTTCGTGGACATGATTGAGCACCGTATGGGCGTGGATGACCCTCGCTGAGCTGAAGGAGAAGCTCGACCAGCTCTCTCCGGTCAAGGTCGCCTTCGTCGCGCGCGTAGTCGATTCCCTCTCCAACCCTCCTGTTCCTGACATCCAGCATCGGGGAACTTGGATCACCGTTTCACCCGAGTGGATGGAGTACTTCAGCCTGTCTCTCTCTGTCCACCACAGCTCAACCACCGAGCCAATGAAGGAAGAGGCGTTCGAGACAGCGTTCCGCAACGCCTGTATCGAGGCAGGGTGGGCCATAAACCCCCGTGGGTCAGCGACTCAGCGGTTCGTCGACCTTGAGGTGCGCACCGGGGACGGCCAACTTCGCAGGGTGTCGCTCAAGTCCACCGCCGCGAAGCGCCTATCGAAGACCAGCGCGCACATATCCAAGTTGACCGAGGCGGCCTGGGTGCAAGACAAGAGAACAGCGAAGGGGCGCCGCGATGGGATGAGGCAGCTCATCAGGGAGTACCAGGACGCGGTGGACTCGATCGTCATGCTGCGCGCGTTTCGCGAGGAGCCCCGCTACCAGCTCCTCGAAATTCCCGCGTCGATCTTCGACTCTGCCCGCGATGCGCCTCTAGAGATCTACCGGCCGGAAGCACCTGTCATCCCGTGTATGGTGGGCGGCTCTCCTGCCGCCGAAATCTCGATAGACCGATCGGACGCCAAGATCACGATCAAGAAGATTCAGCTATCAGCCTGCGTCGTCCATGCAGAGTGGGTCAAACACCAGGAGGAACAATGACCGATCCCCTGACGCCTAAGAAGCGCAAGTGGGAGCGCCAGCACGTCCCCCGGATCGACGCCACCCCCGAGCAGCTCGCGAGAGCGATCGTGACACCCCAGAAGCCACCCGACCCCAGCCTCCGCAAGGGCCGGAAGCAGCCACCTCCCCGCAACTTAGGCGTATAATCCCCAAACTATACCCCAAGCACACCGCCCCGCCCGCGCAAGACCCAACCCACCGG